>JBEPXR010000014.1:0-19166 GCA_041641775.1 Desulfobia sp.
GGAAACCATTCTCCGGAAAAGCCGGATTATGACCAGCCTGGCAGACCTGGGTGCCATGATGCAGAAGGAGCAGGACCAAAGCGAGGTGCTGGAATTCTTCTGGGATATATTTTTTGATCTGGTGGAGATCAGGAAAGCCCTTCTACTGGTGAATGACATCAGGGCTGGGACAATCTGGTATACTTCCGAAAAGGGGTTCTCCGAAGATGAGATTCGAGAGATCTCCAAAAAATACCTGTCCCGGGATGTCCAGAACCGGCAGCAGGAGGCTCTGGAAATTCAGCTGGAAGACTGTCATCAGACCCTGCCCATATTCCTGAAAGGTAAAGGTTCTTCTCTGATAGGCCTCCTGGTCCTTGGTGGCCGGTTTGAAGGGGAGGAAGACATGGAACTGATAGATATCTTCACCGAACCCCTGGGGGCCTATCTGGAAAACAGTCTGTTGTCCCGGAAACTGGAAGAGAAGGCCAACACCGATCCCATGACGGGGCTCTATAACCGCGGTTATTTCGATCAGGCCCTGCACTATGAACATAAGAAATTCTCAACCCTGGGCATGAATTACGCCATAGTGGTGGCTGATGTAAATATGCTCAAGAAAGCAAACGACCTATATGGTCATGAGGCAGGTGACCGCCTTATACGAAAAGTCAGTAAACTCCTGGAAGACCAGGTCCGCAACACGGATATACTGGCCCGGACCGGTGGAGACGAGTTTGCCATCCTCCTGCCGGAAACAGATGATCATTCCGCTCAATGCTTTGTAAAAAGGATGGAGGAGGAAGTCTTTAAGGCTGTTTTCTTAGCTTTGAGAGATGGGGAGCAGTTCCCGATTAAGGTCAGCTTCGGCCAGGCGGGTTCAGATCTCTTCTCCAATGTAGAGGAGCTCCTGAAGGAGGCCGACCGTCAGATGTACGAAGCCAAAGAAAGCTACTACCAGAATATGCAGAAATATCGATGAATGATATCCCGGTTTTCAAGAGTTGCCTTGCTCTGAAATTTCTGCTATATGATAGACGACTGTTGCTAAGATTTTTCTGAATTATGCCTGTCTCCGTCTTCCTGAGGCGGATCAGGTACACGCCGAACAGCCCAACGTCCTGAGAGGGGAAGATAGAGTGTACCATGCCGGATTCCAATATCGATATCAGCCTTAAATCCCTTGTTGAAGTCACGGACGCCATCCTGAAGGGTGACTTCAATAGAGAGGATAACATAGCTATTGACGCTGAAGGGATGCTGGCTTCACTGGCTCAGAAGATCAACCAGATGCTGGTCAACATGAGAAAGGTGGAAAGCTCGTTGAGTAATGCCGGCGAACGCACCCCTTTCGTAGTGGATAATGCCCGCAATGTTATGGAAATGATGAGCCGCTCCACAGAGGAGGTGCTGAGTAAATCGGATATGCTGACCGGTATCGCCGAGGAATTTGAACCTGTCTTAAAAGGGAGGACAACGGCAAACGGAGAATCCGCCCAGAAACGACTGGAGGACATGAAGGTCGCCGTTTATGACATTATAGCCTCCCAATCTTACCAGGATGTAGCCCGTCAGCAGATGGAATCCATGTCCAGTGAGCTGAAGAGGATAAGAGACTGGCTTATTGAAGCATTGGTGGTTCTCAATATCAACAAAGACGACAGCCCGGAAAGTATTGCGAAGAATAGAGAACGACTTCAGGAGGTTAAGCAGTCCGAGTCAAAAGGGACCCTTGATCAGGATCTGGTAGATGATCTGCTGGCAGAATTTGGATTTTAGTAATAAGTTTCCGGCACAATTACTTCCCTCTATTTTTGGATAATGCTCTTCCTCATGGCTGCTTCTGTATTCTGCAAAGCCATCCCATAAATCCTCCGGCTGCGTCAATTTACCGCATTGCTACATCACGCAACAGGATTAAAATAACGGGTTGAATTTTCTTCTGCCTGCAGGAAGGACATGGAATTTTCCGAAGAGGATAACCGATTCGGGCAACAGGGTCGAATCTTCCTTATGGCATTAACGCCCTATTATTTCCGGTTTTTTCCTCTGATTCTTATGACAGTTGCGATTCATGTTGATATGTCTATCTCAGTTGCCCTCAGCCCAAAGCCCTCTCTGCCCCCGCAACTGATTCATCTGTATCCTTCAATACCCGGTGCGACCGGAACGGGAATGCTCAGGTATGAGAAGACTTCCTAAAATCCATCGGTACTTTTTTCTAATTTTTGTCTCCTCACTTATCTGTGCTCCGCTATCAGCGCAGGCGTTTACCCTCCTCACCCCTGATTCGGAAAGTATTATTTACTCCCGGTCTCCGTCAACTCATATCGTGGTCAAGGCCTCTTCCGGGGATGATCCCAAAGCGCTGGCCCTCAACTCTTCCAAAGGAGTCATCCCGCCTTCCACCATCAGCAAGGGTGATCAGGGATATTTCATTCACTATCGTGTTCCCTTAAATCCAGGAAAGAACAGGTTCAGTTTTTCCTCTTCCCTGGAAGATGTCATCATTGAATATCGACCCTTAAGGGTTCTGCTGGATCCCGATTTTGACAAGGAAAAAGTTTTTCTTTACCACCGGGATACCACAACACATGAACAGTGTCTCGATTGCCACACTGAAGCTGCTATGCCGGAATCTTCCTTTATCAGGAGGTACCCCTGTCCTGATAAATCGCCGGCCTGTTACAGCTGCCACCAGAAGATACTCAAGAATGTTGTCTGGCGTCACAGTCCCACAGCAGGATTGCTGTGTGAGATCTGCCACAGGAAGAGCAAAAAATCGGGAAGGATTTCCGTGGTCACCGGGCAGGACGCTGATCTCTGCTACAAGTGCCATCGAGTCAAAGGCCAGGCCTGGGGGGAGCAGGCCCGGGTTCATCAGCCGGTAGGGCTTGGGGTCTGCACTATATGCCACGACCCCCACGGGGATGCAAACCGTTATCAGCTCTGGGCCGATGGACAGGGGAAGATCTGTGTCACCTGTCACGGAGACAAGAAGGAGCTGCTTCAGGGAGGAGAGGTGGACGGTGAGTTCGTCCACGATATCATAAGGGGCGGCGGCTGCATTATCTGTCATGACGCCCATGCTTCGTCAAATCCCTATATGCTGCAGCGGCCGGTCAACGAGTTATGTGCAGGCTGCCACAATGATCTGGTTGGCATAAAGAAAGGGCATCCGGTAGGAGGACATCCCCTGCAGGGGCCCCGCAACCCCCTTCATCCTGATAAGGAGTTCAACTGTGCCAGCTGTCATGATCCCCATTCCTCCAGATACCAGTATCTCCTGGTTGGCAGCCTCATAGGCGGACATATCTGCAAGAAGTGCCACAACTGATATGGAAACAACGGTCAGAAATCCGGCAGTCCGGCTGATCACCATTTTTATGGTCTGCGGCGGCCTGCTACTGTCTCCCGGTGCCGTCCAGGGCAGAAAGGATCACTCCAAGCCCTGGCCGGTCCCGGTCAATGCAGTGGCCCTCATAGAAAGGGATGAGCAGGGGAAAAAGATCAAATTTCCTTCCTTTGTTTTCTATGACGAGTCCATGAAGGAGATCTACGTTATTACCAGCAATGGCCGGATTACTATTTACGGCTCTGAGTACGGAACCAGCTTTTTCCCGAAAATATCCCTGGGCAAAGGACGGGGAGTGGATCGGCCTACTGGACTCCATGTAGCCCGGGACGGTCGTCTCTTTATCTGTCAGGCTCGGACAAGTGACGCCCCTTCCCGCCTTACTGTTCTTAACGCCGCTCTTTTCCCGCTCCGGGAAGTCGTCATCTCTGACATCAAGGGCGCCGAGTCTTTTATTCCCAACCGCGTCGCCCTGGGCCGTCAGGGCAGGGTGTATCTGGCGGGTAAGGGATTCAGGGGAGTGATAGTATTGAATCATCAGGGGGAGTTTCTGCACTGGCTCAAGCCTGAGGACAAGATGCTGAGAGATGCTGTCCGGGATTCCGAAGAGACGGCTGGGGGCAGTGAAGTGAGCATCCCGGAAGATAATCGGAAAGGAGAACGGGAACCGGAACTCGAGGCAAGAGGTTCCGAGAGGCGGAACCTGGCAGCGGCTGAATCGGCAGGTCTCCCTGATGTCCTTAGACCCAGGCCGAAAACGGACAGCGGTGAGAAGAAGGAGATCAGAGTTGGACCGGTCCAGATAACTGACGTGGAAGTAGATGAAAATGGCTATATTTTTCTCCTGAGTGAAGAGACTGGCAAAGTGTATATCTACAACGCAAGAGAAGAATTTCTTTTTTCTTTCGGCCAGAAAGGCGGTTCAACCGGGAAACTGAGCCGCCCCCGTGGATTGGCGGTTGATAAGGAGCGGGAGGTTATTTTTGTACTGGACTATATGCGGCACTCGGTACTGGTGTACAATTTTGCCGGGAGGTTTCTCTTTGAAATAGGAGGGCAGGGAAGATCTCCACGGTGGTTCAACTACCCGGCAGACCTGGATCTGACCGATGAGGGATATCTCGTGGTGGCTGATCTGTTCAACCAGCGAATCCAGGTGCTGGAAGTGATATTTGAAGGCGGTCCCGGTCTCTTCGGCTCTGCCGGAAAGTGACCTGCCGGTAAGTCGCTTTGCGGCCCCGCCGGTTCAGTTTCAGTTGTTGGGGGGGTACTTGTAAAGCTTTCTCTGTAGCGTTCTGCGGTGAATCCCAAGTCTTTTTGCAGTCTCCGAGATGTTACCCCCACAGTCAGCCAGTACCCGGTTAATATGTTCCCATTCAGTCCTGGCCAGAGAAGGGGCGGTAAAATCCCTGGTATTGCTGTCTTCGCTCTCCTTCTGTTTTTCCTCGTTAAAGGTCGCCAGTATCTCGTCTGCATCAGCCGGTTTGGGCAGGTAGTACAACGCTCCTGATTTAATGGCATCTGTAGCAGTGGCGATGCTTCCATAACCGGTCAGGACCAGAATCTTCAAGTCAGGATCAATTCTCAGGGCGTCTTTGATAAGATCCAGTCCCGATTTCCCCGGCATTTTCAAATCCACTACGGCATATTGGGGTTTTTTATTTTGAATGATCTTTATGGCTTCATGGTAGTCGGCTGCAGAGAAGACGGTGTGTCCTCTTTTTTCAAAGGATTTCTGCATCCGGTTACGAAAAATGTCTTCATCGTCTACTATCAGATATTTTTCCATTCCATCCTCCGCAGTGCTTTACTCTGTTTCAGTCCCTCAGATGTTCTTTCTTCCAAGCCAGGGTAAAAAGCCTGTATACTTTCAAGGCCAAAGTACAGGGTAGCTGTGGTGCCCAGTCCCGATTTCGATTCGAGTTTCAGGCCGCCGTCGAACTTACCGGCCATGGTTCTGGTCAGGAAAAGTCCGAGTCCCATGCCACTGCCCGGTTCCTTGGTGGTAAAAAAGGGTTCAGTGGCCTTCTCCAGTACTTCCTCCTCCATACCTGTTCCCTGATCCCGCACTTCAATATACAGAAATTGGGCATCCTTCCTGCAGGTCAGAATGATGCTGCTGCCTGGTTTTGAGGCGTCTATGGCATTTTTCAGAAGGGAATGGACTGATCTGGTCAGACTCTGGCCAGGCATTATAATATGCATGTCATCTATTTCATTAATAAATTGAATACTGATCCCTAAATGTTCCAGGTAAAAAAGACCAATGATTTCACCAATCAGCTCTTTGAGGCGGAATTCCTCAGGTTGGTCCCCCAGTTCTTCTCCGCAGTCAGCCGACATCTGGTCGAGAATCTCCTTGGCTCGTTGAACCTGTTCCCTGATCAGTCTGGCATCGTCCTGCATTTCCGGATCTTCGTGCTGTTTTAACTGGGCAAGCATGTCGTTGGCGACCACGGCAATTGTCGATAGAGGCGTGGACAGTTCGTGGGCGGCTCCGGCGGCAAAGGTGGTCAGTGTGGCCAGCTTTTCATTCTGCTGTTTTTCGTGCTCGAGGTCCAGGAGTTCCTTTTTGTGTTTCTCAAGATTGTACTTGATGGTTCCTACCGGAACGACAATAAGAATGGCTGTCAGGAAAAAGACGACGAACATGAAGTAGTTGAATTCCCTGAGATGGGCCTCGAGGTGACGCAGGAAATCCAGAGCGAGAGGATGGGGAAACAGGGACTGATGTTCAATCAGCAATGATTCCCCCAGAGAGAGGGTATGGCCGTATTCGAAGTAAATGGAATAACAGATTATGGAAAAAATTGTCAGGACATATGAACACTTGCGATCCAGCAGGAAGGCCCCGAGCGTTATGTATATTATGTAGAGGGTGTTAAAAGGATTAAAGATGGAGATGAAATGAAAATGAATTATGGTGAGAAGGATAAGGTCAAGGGAGAGAGTGGTAGTCGGCAGCCAGCAGGGGATGACAATATTCTGTTTGAGAAGCCAGTAAAAAAAGATGTTGCTGATGATCCCTACCAGGACAACTGAAGCAATGAGCCAGGAAGAAATGTCAAGGTGGTATATCAGGCGGGAGCTTACCAGCAGGAAAGCCTGGGTGGCTATTGTGGCCCATCTGACCCGCAGCAACCAGGCGAAGCTCTGCCTGTTGGATTCTTCTGTGTAGTCGGTTATTCCTTGGTTCTTAAAAAAGTCCACTCGCTGTCTTACCTGCCTGTGATGATTCAGAAGCGGTCTTCAACCCGCCCATGTGGGTATCCCACTGCATCGTTTTAGGTTTTGTTTCTCTGATAGATACATAGACTCGTTTGTCTGTCAACCCTGACAGGTTTCTATTTATAATATTTGCTCGGGTGTGAAAATAGCAGAATGGAAAAAAAGAGGAAGTGCGACAATTTGCCCCTTTTTTTCCATGGCAGAAAAGTTATTTTGGAATCAGGTAATAGGCTATGATTTGAAAAAGTGCGACAATTTGCTGTGCCGGACAAAAATACCCCTCTGGTAATAAAGAAGGCAGGCTAAATGAGAAAAATAAACAACTTAGTGAAAATTTGAAGCTGAAGAGTCATAAACCAGGGAATCCTTTTATGGTAAGGAGGGAGATTTATGAGAAAGAAATCGGGTCTTAAAAAGTTAACGATTACCGCCAGCCTGGCAGGCGTGGTCTGTCTGCTTCCCCAATGCCTGCTGGCCGCGGCCCAGGGACCGTGTGTAGATTGCCATACCATGCACAACAGCCAGGACGGGGACGTGGTTGATCCAGACGGACCAAATGGAGCCCTGACCAATGCTTCCGGGTGCATAGGCTGCCATACCGGAACAACAGATGGCGGCAATATTCCTTACGTTCATGACACTGCTGTCCCTACCTACACCAACAGTCCCAGTGGCGCTTCAGGGACTGCCCTTGCCGGGGGGTCCTTCTACTGGGTAGTGAACACCGGTGACGCCATGGGGCACAATGTGGCCAGCCTGGTTGCCGGTGATAACAGTGACGCCGCTATAGGCTATACGCCTCCGGGCTGGAACCCTGATTTCAACGCCCATGGTCAGGTGGCCACGGCCGGAGCGACTACCTGGAACACCAATCAGCTGACCTGTGCCGGAACTTACGGCTGCCATGGCGATCATACCGTTACCTCCAATTTTGATGCGGTTTCCGGTTCCCACCATGGTGATGACTCCACAATCAACGGTGAGACTGTTGCCTCGAGCTACCGGTTTCTTTTAGGCATCAAGGGGATCGAAGATGGAGACTGGGAGTTCAACGCCACCGCGAGCGCCCATAACCAGTACTTCGGGGTGGATAGAACCACGGACAATCAGCCCACCACGGGAGATGCTGTTGCCACCATAAGCTACCTCTGCGCCGAGTGCCACGGGAATTATCACTCCGGAGCAGGTGATGAAGGAGCTGATGTCGGACTCGAAGCTTCGTCTGCCTGGCTGCGTCATCCAACCGACTATGATATGGGTAATCTTGCCGACACCGAATATGCCGATTACAATACGGACAACAGCTACAGTTTGATGGCTCCGGTGGCCAGCGATCAGACCGTGGTTTCCGGCGTTCAGGCCGTGGTCTTGAATGAAGGTGACGACGCCATTGTCATGTGCCTCTCCTGCCACCGGGCCCATGGTTCTGAGCATGCCGATGCGCTCCGGTGGGATTACGGCACCTGCCAGGCCACCACTGATAATGAAGAGTGTGGTTGTTTTGTCTGTCATACCACCAAGGACGCCGGTTAAGCAGGAGGAGACAGTCAAATAAAGCAAAGATTCATATACCGGAACAAGTAATACGTCGTTTTCTTCTGATTCCGTCCCGCAGGTACTTCCCTCCCTCCTCCTCCTTGCGGGGCGGAATTTTTTTGCCAAAATCTTAGTGCCGGGTTTTATAAAGGTTTGATAGCAATATCTCCTGGTTGTGGTATTGATATTGCCGTTATTTTCCAGACCTGAAAGAGTGAACTGACTGTAAAGTAACCCATCAATAATACGAAGAAGCTTCTGATCTGGCGATCAGGCATGATCTGCGAGTACGTCTTGACTGGAGGGAAGGTGAGAAAAGGACTGACTGCTTGTATTCCCTTGGTCCTGTATCTTTTCTGGCCCGCCCAAGCCTGGGCTTCATCCCTTTCCTTCAACGGAGAAATATCGCATCAGTACTCTGACGGAGATGACGTCACCGTACTGAGCCAGACCACCAGCCTCGATCTGAACCAGGATCTGACCACATTGATGAGGCTGACCGAGACCATCAGATACAGCTCCACCCTGCGGGACGGCGCAACGACCGAGACCATCACCCCTACAGTGGATTTTAATATCAGCAATGATATCTTTCGTTTTTCTCTCACCGGCATAGCCAGTAAAAGAATGGATTCCGAAAGAACGGACCAGACCAATAAGTCATGGGAATCCAGACTTGCCAGCAACTGGCAGAAGGTTTTCTGGCCTCGTCTCAGGGTCAGTTACGGCCAGGATTTTTCCTCAGACGATCAGAGCCCGTCCCGGCTTGACAGTGAAACGGATCGGGCCAACCTTAACCTGGACTGGGATCTTCTGCTGGCTGAACTCTATTATACTATGGATTACACTGAGACGGAAAACGAGGTCGATAACAGCAAAACTTTCTCCACGGACCAGCTCGCCCGGCTCTCTACCGGAGCTTCCCTTTTCGACCACCATCTTGATATAAATCTAGTGCAGCAATATTCCTGGAACGATCAGGAATTCCGGACGACCATAGGTGAAGAGGGGTTTGCCCTGTTTCCGGTTGCTTTCGTGGAAGTCCGAGCCGGCTGGCCTGTTGATCTCGCTGGGGATCCTGACTATGCTGAGGAGCCGGACTGGGAGGAGCTTGATCAGGGATTTCCGGAACCGGTGGTTGGAGAACGCTACAACATCGCTCTGCAGATGAATAACGATCCGGTAGATACCGTCTATATCCTCACGGCCAGCGACTTGAGCGACGATGCCCATCTCTTTCAGTGGGATCTCTATACAAGTGATGACGGCATGATCTGGAGGCTCATGGAAAGCAGCGTCAGTTCAACTTATAACCGTGACCGGCACCGCTTTGAATTGGAGTTTAGTAGACAATCGGCCCGTTATCTGATGCTGGTGGAAAATGACTACCCTTTTCTGGACCCATTCACCATCACCGGTATTGCCACTCTCCGCAGGGAATCCGGAATAGAGGGGGAAGAGCTGGTTGAAGAGCTGGACAGGGCGAATTATCTGAGCAACACCTCGGTGAGGTGGCAAATAGCAGAGCAACTCGCTTTCACATACAATTTCACTTTTGAGCAGACCAGTAACGACAACAGAAGCGATATCAAACAGCTTAACCACAATTCCAGCCTGCGCTGGAAACCCTGGTCTGTGATGCACTCTACCGTAAGTGTTTCCGATTCCCGGGAAACGCCGGAGGACGATAATGAAACAAGGGCCAGGTCCTATGCCTTGAGTCTTACCTATACCCCTTTGTCCACCCTGAACATCAACCTCGGCCTTACCAGGAGTGAAAATTATCGTGAAGGAGAGCAAATTGCCAGCAGTAACAGCTACCAGCTTTACACCACGGCAGAAATCTATCCTGATCTGACCTCCAGCCTGGACCTGATCTATACAACTGCCGAGCAGCAGGAACTTGACAGGAGCACCAGAAGTTATAATGCCAGGTGGAAAATTACTGCGCGTCTGGTCCCCGATCTCACTGTCGATTTCGCTGAGACCTACACCTACAGTGAGAGTGACAGCACCACCAATGAGTCTATCGGCAGTGGTGTGAATGTAAGCTGGCGGCCTTCGGCCATGTTTTCTCTGAATGTTGGGGCCGATAAATTCTGGAGGGACGAGGGATCTTCACCTTTCAGATATGATCTGACAATGAATTTTGCTCCCACCGAGAAAACCCAGTTCAATCTCGGTTACAGTCACAGCAGGGATTCCGATGAATACCGGGGTAACTGGAACTGGACCATAAATAATATCTTTTCTTTCACGGCAAATCTGGGGTATATCGAGAGGATGGGGGAGAGCAGGTTTTCCTATGGGAGCCGGCTCACCGTAAGATATTAACACAGGATCATGGATCCAACAGTACGTACTGTCAGCAACCTGAAGGGCAGACGAAAAACATCGGTTTCTCTCCTTGAAAAGGATGACAGTGTCCGGAATCGGAATCAAAACGAAATTTGAGAATTACCGAGTATGGCTGAAAAAAGAAAATATTTACAAATTTTTTTGCTTATTGTTATTATCGCCGGCTGTGGAAGCCGGGCGGGACTGGATTCTTACCACAGAGAAGAAGTTCCCCTTGATTTCATTACCAATGTAGCCGTATTACCCCTGGAAAACAATACGGACGAAAGCCATGTTCATAAACTGGTCCGGGATGTGGTCAACACGCAGGTCCTGGCCCTGGGAATTTTTAATGCGGTTGATCCTGGTGTGGTGGATCAGGTCCTGCATGAGGAAGCTGTTGAGCAGGGGGAAGCTTTGAGCCAATTAATGCTACAGCGGCTTGGCAACCGGCTCGAGGTTCAGGCCTTTATCCTGGGGGCGGTAAATATAGCCGGGTCCCGAAGGATTGGAAGTGTGGGTGTTCCGGAAATCAGTATAAGTATGAGACTGGTGGAAGCCAGGTCCGGAACCATTTTATGGCAGGCCAGCGGACATAATGACGGAGATTCCATAATGGCCAGACTGCTCGGGATCACGCCTCCGGACAGGTACGAGGTTACCATGGAACTTGTCCGCAGGCTGCTTTACACCATTCCTGAACGAGTTGAGCCTCTGTTCCAACAGGCAGAGTAACGGGGTGGATTTGAACTGGTTTTCCCGACAGAAGAAGGGGGCGTTATTCCTGCCTGTCGTAGTTCTTACCTGGTGCTTCCTGGCCGCGGGGGCTGAGGCCGCCAGGATCGTGGTTTTGCCGTTGGAGGATTTGAGCAGGGGGGCCAATGGCGTAAATCTCCCTTTGACAAGATTCCTGAGCCAGAAACTGGAAGAGCGAGGCGAGGAGATTGTGCCCCTGGAAAAGGTCATAGACTACCTGGCCAGGCACAGAATACGCTGGCTGGGCTTTCTGGAGACCAAGAACGTAAGGCGGATCCGCAAGGAGCTGGACGCGGATCTAGTTCTTCTGGGTACGGTCAGTCAGCTCCAGGAAGAACCTTCACCCGTTATCGGGTTGATATTGACAGCGGTGGAAACCGGGGAAGCCGGGACCGTGTGGAGTGAGTCGGGGGCTCTAAGTTGCCGTGATGTGTGTAATATCCTGGGACTCGCCGAACCAGACAGGGTAGTCGATCTTCAGAAAGTTCTTGCTGATCGGCTTCTGCAGGCCTGGTCTTTTAATCTTGATTCCCGGGGCCCGACTCGAAGGCCGCAGGTACGGTCAAGTCTGATCGAGCCGGAAAATGTGCAGCCGGGAGAGCAGGTAAGATGTGCGGTCCGGCTCTACCCCCCAGGTGATCTGGATCTGGAACCATTCCGTCCCCGTTCTGCTGAGGTGAAAGAGGCGGCTGGCGGGAAGCAAAGCCGGCAGAGCGTTCAACTCATGGTGGGCAACAACGACTACCTGCACATGGAAGAAAGGGCCGCCAATCTCTATGAGGCGATCTGGGCTGCCCCTGACCGCAATGAATTAGTGCCGATCAGCCTCATACTGAAAGACCGGAACGGCGGGAGGCAGATTTTTTTTCTGGGCAATTATCGGGTCGACAACCAGCCCCCCGTCTTTGATCTGAAAGTACGAAGCAGGAAGGTCAATGGGAGAAAGACGTTCAGTGACTCTATTTCCATTATTCCGGTCTGGCATGAACCGGAACCCATCTCCCATTGGTACTTCTTTATCAGAGACGAACAGGGGGAGATCCTGCTCAGTTCGGAAGGCAGGGACAGGCTTCCCAGGGGCTTCAAGTGGAAAGGCCAGAGGCCGGACGGGTATAAGGCAGCTGACGGCGAATATGAGCTTGCCCTTAGAGTTTGGGATTTGGCGGAAAACATGACAGAAGTTATCGAAACTGTTTCACTGCGGGCACAACCCCCTTTGTCCAAAATAACTGTTGCCCGAAAAGAAGACCACTTTGCAGTGACTGTTGACTATGAAAGTGATGTTCCCCTGTCTCGCTGGACTGGACGTCTTCATTTTGAGAATGGAGAGACCATTCTCGAAAAACAGGGTTCCACTCTCCCGGTTACCCTCCAGCTTCCCCGGAACCATGATGAGGAGTCTTCCCGGCTTCAGGGCACTTTCACTCTCCGGGATGTCCTGGGAAACAGGATAAGGAAAGTGATTTCCAATCTGGAGGGTTTTGTTCCCCACGATATGGAAAGAGAAGATTCAAAAGCACAGGGGTGGCTGGAAGAGTTTTGAAAAGGTCCCTTCTGATCTGGTTCGCAGCATTGGTCGTGCTGCTGGCCTGCTGCTCATGCTCTGAGGTGCAGCCGCGGACGCAGCACCTCGTTGATCTTGAGGAGGAAAGGCCCCGTCTTGTTGCGGTCCTCCCTTTCCTCAACGACAGTGATTTCGATCAAGGAGGTACACTTGTTCAGAGGGTATTCAGCTCGGAACTCATAAAGCTGGACAGTATCTCGGTCAGCAGGGAAGGAGATGTCCGCAGTATCTACCGGGAGCTTGGAATTTTTCCCTATCAGATACCGGATCTGGAACAGCGAAGGATACTGGGGAGCCGCTTGAAGGCGGATGTCCTGATCAACGGCAGGGTCAAAGTAATGGAGGAAAAAAGGAGCGGCAGATACGTCAATCCGGTTCTTGCGCTGGAGTTGCATGCCTATGACGGCAGGACCGGCCGCACGCTCTGGACCACTCATCACAGAAAGAAGGGCGGAGAGTACCGCACCCTGATGCACTTCGGGATGGTTAGCACGGTTACCGGCCTGAGCCGGAAGATGTCAAAGGAGATTCTCGAGGAATGGTTTCCAGGAAAAGCACAACACTAGTAAAGTCTGTTCTAATCTTGGCAGGTTTTGTCTGCCTCCTGGCCGGAGCATTCAATTGTCAGGCCGGTCTCTTATGGGGCTCTGATCCCGTGGTTACCATAAACGGGGAGGAGTACATGGCCAAAGATATTAAAACATGGTGGAAAAACTGGCAGGAAGACGGCATGGTTTTTCCTGAAAGCCCCGATCCCTATATCGACTGGCATTTGCTGGCAGCTGAAGCCGAAAAGATGGAGCTTTACAGGGAGCCCTCCTTCCGCCATAAAATAAACGTCTTTCTCAAGGTGAGATCTCTTCTCCAGTATAAATTTGATAAGATAAATTCCAGGGTAGAAATAACCGATGATATGATCCGGGAATACTACCGGGAGAAATACCTGCCCCGCCTGAAACTCGCTCTTCTTTATCTCAATGAGAGGGAGAAAGCCCGTCAGGTAGAGAGCCTTATCGCCGAGAAGAAAAGAAGTCTCCGGGATTATGTTCTGGCAAGGCCCGAGGAGGAACGGAAGTCCTTTTATTTTGAGGAAAAGAGTATCAGGATGAACAAACTGAACAGCGAATGGCAGCCGGTGGTCGGGGAACTGGCTCCGGGAGAAATCTCTCCTCCTCTGGCCTGGCGGGAAGGCTATGTCATTATTGAACTGCAGGAGAAAAAAGGTTTTGATCCTGAAGATTTCCGGAAGCAGCGTCAGAATATAGAGATAGAACTCCGCAAGAAAATGGAGGACAGCCTTACCGTGAAACTGGTGGAAGACCTCCGGGACAGATATGGGCTGGAAATAGACTGGGATCTCTTTGAAAAGATCAATCTTGATTCGAAAAGCGAGGATTTGCTGGACAGGACGTTGATAACTCTGGGTGACCAGGAATATTCAGCCGCTGTTTTCCTGGACAAGCTACGGAAGCAGCAGCAGATGGAGACAAAATACGGCATCCACATTAAGGATCAGGAAGCCTTTAAAAGGAAAGTTCTCAACGGCATAATTTCTCAAACCGTAATATCACGGGCTTCGCTGGATGAACATTATGAAGAGAGGGAGCCCTTGAAACCCGTTTTTGAGTTCTATTATAACCATCGCTTGATCAAGGAGCTGGAAAGGCGTCTGTTTAGAGAAAAAAATGAGGTTACCGACCGGGAGATCAAGGATTACTACCAGGAGAACAGAGAGCAGTTTTCCCGTCCAGCCACGGTGACCATAGCCCTGATTCAGGATGAGGAAAAGCTAGTCGATAAGATGTTTGGCGAGATTAAACGAGGTCTTTCTTTTCCGGAAGTAGCGAGGAAGTATTACGCCGCCGGTGTACCCGAGGAGGAAATTCCATTTGACCGCCTTGATTCCAGAGTCAAAAAAATCCTCAATAATCTGGCAATAGGAGAGGTGAGTGAACCATTTGAGCTTTATGGTCGACACGCCTTCCTCAAACTCATTAACCGCACCCCTTCTTCCCCCATGCCCTTGGAGCATGTGAGCAAAAGCATTGTATCCCTTCTGAAAGACAGGAAATTCGAGCAGATACGTCAAAATTATCTGGCCCTTCTGAAGTCCAGGTCGGAAATCAGTGTAGATGAGACAGCCTGGAATAATATCAAAAGAGAAATTGGGAATCCTGATGCCGAGTGAGAAAATGAGACTGTTTACTGTGCTGGGGCTTGCTGTTTTTGTCTTGATCTCCTGTACTTCCGGACAACCTGATCGGAAGGGGCAGAAAAGGTGTGTGGAGTGCCACCCGGATATGACCGCCGGCCTGCAGGCAAAAAAAGTCGTCCATCAGCCGGTCCTGGCTGGGAACTGCGAGTCCTGTCACCTCAACCACGGCATGATCGGCGGGGTGTACTTGCGCCGCAAGCAGCCTGGCCAGTGCCTGGCCTGCCATCAGGAAAAAACGGAAACCCTGCAGAAAAAGACGGTCCATGAACCTGTGTCGGAAGGTCGCTGTTCCACCTGTCATGAGGTGCACAGCGGAGAATATGCCTCTCTGTTGACCTCTGCCGAGTCGGAACTCTGCTTTAGCTGTCACGATCAACAGAAGTTCACGGGAGAAAATATCCACCTGCCGGTGATGGATGGCTGCCGAACCTGCCATGTCAGCCATGGCTCGGAACACCAAGCTCTCCTTATCCGGCCGGCTGATGAACTCTGCCGTACCTGCCACGATCTGGACCAGGATTTCAAAGATGCTCACTGGAGTCGTCCGATCCAGGGTAGCTGCCTGTTGTGCCACACCCCTCATGTCTCGGAAGGTTCGGCAATGCTTAAGGATGTCGTTCATCAGCCTGTAGGCGGGGGAGACTGCGAAAGTTGTCACCGGGAGGCCGGAGAAGATTTTGCCGTCGATCAGAAGACCGACGAATTGTGTCTCAACTGCCATGTCATCGAGCAAGGAACAAATACGGCTCATCCGCCTTATCGGCGGGGACAGTGCCGCCAGTGTCATGCCGTTCATGCCAGCGATTATTCTCTCATGCTGGCAGAAGCTCCGGAGCAGATATGCCTGGGCTGCCATAAGACTGAGGATGGCAGAAAATCTGACAGTGCGAGTCGTCATCAGCCTTACATCGAAGGCAATTGTCTCTCCTGCCATAAAGGGCATCATTCCGAGTATGAGCAGCTTTTAAACAGCAAAGGGGGAGCTCTCTGCTACGGTTGCCATGAACGCACTGAGTATTCGGAGGGGAGAGTGGCCCATCCCCCGGCAGCGAAAGGTGCATGTCTGCAATGTCACCAACCGCACAGATCCGGGGAGAAGAATCTGCTGGCCGCCAAACAGGCAGAGCTCTGCCTGGGCTGTCATCAGGAGGTAACCCGGGACACGGGGAGCTTCAGCCTCCATACCCCTTTCGCCCGGGGACAATGCAGCCGTTGTCATAATCCCCATAAGGGAGGCAGGGAAGACCTGCTGGTGGAAGACCGAAATAGGGGGCGTATCTGTTTGACCTGTCATCAGAACGTCAAGACCCAGCCGCAGAATTTTCGCCCCCATTCGCCTTTCGCCCGCAATGACTGCCGGCGATGTCATGACGCCCATGCCGGGGATTATCAATACAATCTCAGGGAAAACCAGGGTGAGCTCTGTTTTTCCTGCCACATGACATTGAGGAGAGAAGTAGAGGCCAGTCGGGAGATTCACGCCCCTGTAGAACAGAACAACTGTTCGGTCTGCCACCAGGCTCACGGTTCGGTTCATGAAGATAATCTCAAGAAGAAACAACCGGTTTTATGCCTGGGGTGTCATCGGCAGATCGCTGAGTACTGGCAGCGGGGAGTGGCCCATGAACCGGCTGCAGAAAACTGCTCGATCTGCCACACTCCCCATGCCTCTGACTTCGAAGGCCGGCTGACCAAGGAAGGCGGTGCGCTCTGCGCCGACTGCCATGATTCAGGAGAAAGCAGATTTCTGGCGGTTCACCAGGGGATCCGGCCCGGTGTCGATTCCTGTCTTACCTGTCATGACCCCCATGGTGGTCCGGACAAGGGACTTCTTTTTCCAGTCAGTCACAGCCCGTTTGCCCAGGGAAATTGTCAACCATGTCATCCGGAAGAGGGTGGAAAGTAATGCTGAATCGTTTAATTGTCCTTGTTTTTTGTTTTCTGGTTGCAGTCCCTGCAGTTTCCCGGTCGGCCGAAAGCACCTGCTTTACCTGTCATTCCAAAGACGATTTCCGCGGCAGGGTAGTCCATCGGCCCCTGGAGACCGGCAGCTGCACAGGCTGCCATAATCCCCATGTCGCCAGATATAAAGGATTACTGAATCAACAGGGGGCGGGCCTCTGTTATACCTGCCACACCGGGATGGGCAGGGGGATTGAGGCTGGAAAGGTCCATCCGCCTGTTCTCAAAGGACAGTGTCTGGTTTGTCATGAGCCCCATGTCAGCAGTAGAAAAAACTTGCTGAGAGCAGAATTGGAGACCTCGTGTTTCGAATGCCACGGCGGGCTGAAAAGCAGATACCAAGTCAGTCATCAACCCTACAGTCGGGGCGAATGTTTTTCCTGCCACCGTCCCCACCAGTCGGAGCATGATCAGCTGCTCAAGGCCGAGCCCAACAAAGTCTGTTTTTCCTGTCACCGCTTGGTGGAACTGCGAAAAGGTCATCAAGGATACCCGGCCAGCCTTGGAAACTGCCTGACCTGCCATGATCCCCACGGCAGTAAAAGAGCCGGCCTTCTCAGAAACATGCTTCACGAACCCTTCCGCCAGGGTTGCCGGAGCTGCCATGAGCAGCGCGGCCAGACGCCCGATACCGATTCCTGCCTGAAATGTCATGCCGAGGTCGGTTCCGGACGTTTTACCATCCACAATCACATAACCGGCAAAAAAACGAACACCTGTGTCAGCTGCCATTCTCCCCATGCAGCCGATACCTCTGATCTCCTACGAAGCAGCCAGGACAAGGTGTGCCGGCGCTGTCATCAGGATACGGTCAGCCGTTATCGGGATTCCCTGTACAAGCATCCCGAGATCGACAAATGTACCGACTGCCATGAGGTTCATGGTTCAAATGAGCTGGCCATGCTGAAGGGCAATGGAAACCAGGCCTGTACCGGTTGCCATGAAAGCCAGGGAACCTTTACCCACCCGGTGGGTTCTGATATCCGGGATCCCAGGTCAGGGCAGATGGTCAGCTGCACGACCTGCCATAATCCCATGGGCTCTGATTTCAAGTACCAATTAACCTACAGCGGTGCGCAGGATCTGTGCCGGCAGTGCCATAAGAGTTATTAAAAGGAGATCCGTATGAGACACTTGACCGTATTGAGGTGCATGCTGAGTCTGACAGTATTTGTCACCTTTTTTGCACCGGCAGAGGCCATGACTGCGGCAGGGGGATGGAAATGGCAGGCCACCCTGATCGCCCCGGAATCGGATCAGGCCGTACAGCTCCCGTCTTCGCTTTTTGTTGATGAGCACCGGAAACGATATTATGTGGCGGAAAGTGCCGGAAACAGGCTTTTATCCTTTGATCGCCAGGGGGGCTTTCTTAATGCGTTTTCGGCCGGCGGAGATCTGCAGACCCCCTATGACCTGGTGCGTGACGACGAGGGCCTTATCTGGGTGGTGGAGAAAGGGAGAAACAGCCTCACCAGTATCGATCTCAAAGGCCAGGAAGTAACGCCGCATATCCTGACTGACCAGGGGAAGAATCTGATTCCGGACCGCCTTGATTATCGGGACCGAAGGTTTTACGCCCTGGATCGCATGAGTGGAGGAATTGCCAGGCTGAACAAAAGCCTCGAGGTGGAACAGTGGTTCAGATGTCAGGAGTGCGAGGGGGCTTTTGTGGATTTCAAAATTAAACCCTCAGGGGAGATCTGGGCGTTGACCAGGAAGGACCATCGTGTTGTCTGGTTTGACAGTGACGGCGGGATGCTCGGAGGTTATCAGGTGGAGGAGCATGTGCCTTTTCCGGCCTCTCTCGCCCTGGGACCTGCCGGGAATGTTTATGTCCTCGACCGGCATGAAGGCAGGATCGCTGTTTTCAATTCCACCGGAGAATTCAAGTACGCCTTTCTCACCAAAGGGCAGTCCAGGGGGCAGCTCTATTACCCGAGTGAAATTCTTTTTGACCCCTGGGGCAACCTTGTAGTCGTGGAAGAAGGTAACGGCCGGGCTGAAATATTCAGCCGTTAGATGCCTGGAAAGGCAATCCTGAAAATCCCAGGGAGGGCAGTACTGTTGCTCAGGCTCAAAATTGTTCTGACCTTTTTCTTAATTACACCAGCCACTTGCCCTGCCGCGGTCACGGGCCCCTGCAGTGATTGCCATACCATGCATAACAGCCAGTCCGGCAGCCCTGAAGCCCAGAATCTTATAGACGGGGTCACCAACGATTCTTCTCCAAATCC
>JBEPXR010000015.1:0-18818 GCA_041641775.1 Desulfobia sp.
AGGGCAATACTGAAATAGCCATTATTGAGGGTATATCCTTCTCTGGCTTCTTTGAGATCTAAATCATTCAAGGCATACTGCAGAAATTCTTTGTCAGTGTCTTTCTGGCTCAGGATGTAATTTCCCACTTCGGGCTTGCCCGTGAGGCTTCGGGCCACATCCAGATATTCCTTCTTCAAAAAGTAGAGGAATTCCATATCCTGTTTTTTGAAATTTCTCTTTACTGAATTCAACCCCCCTTCGAAGTTAACGATTCCCATGAAGCGATTCTGGTAGATGACAGGGAAAAGTCCTTTGAGCCGCATGCCCTTGGGGGATTCTTCGCAGGTCGAGAAACCTTCTCTTCGGTTTTTAACAGCCTGGTAGGCATCAGAGTAGGATAAATCCTCACCATAACTGTCTGGCTCCCAGGATTTAACCAGTGAAGTAAGATCGCTGTCTATAATATGAATTTTAACGTTTTTGAAGTTGGTATTATCTTTGAATATTTTGCTGTAATCTTTAAGGGTGGCTATTATAGCCTCCCTGTCGCCATCGTAAATAAATTTCTGAAGGTTTGGATTGTTGGCGATGAGAAGGGAATTGGTGAGCCATGTCGTCTCCTTGTTGTCTATAGCAGTTCTGAGATTGCTTTCAAGCCTCTGCTCGGTTTCCTGATAGACCTGCTTTTTGAATTTGGTAAATCGTGAATTGATGTACCATAGATCAATCAGGCCGATAAAAAAACCGGCTACCAGTAATAAAATGAGTATCTTTTTTATGAGAGACAGGTCGTTGAATCTTTTCAACGCGCCATTTTTTTCTGCCTTGATCATTCCAGTTCCCCCCCGAAGTATAGAAGAAGATTGATGCGATGTAATTCTGCCGGATCGGGCCGACTATCGGTCACGGGCCGATTGGTCCAGAGTAGGCCGGACTTTTTATGAATGCCTTTTCGACCGGCTTTTGCCCCTTCTTAAATAAACTTTGAAGCTGGGATAATGCGCTGATTGTGGCGAGAAAATGCTTTATGCAGTAAAGCCGGGAGGTTTGGTCATGTATATATTTTTTTCTGTTTTTGGAGTTCAGGGAGTTCCCTGGATATCGTTATATTAAAGCGGCCGGGCTGTACTGTTTCAGCGGGGGGTGAATAACAGACTGTCTTCCATATAGAAGGTGCCTGCTATGCAGGCGGTCAGCAGGCAGGCAAAAGTGGCGGCGAGCAGTGCTCTGGGGGCTATTTTTGCTATGGCACTTTTCCTCGCTGGAGCCAGAGCTGCAGCGCCTCCCGTGAAGATGGCCATGGAGGCGATATGGGCAAAACCGCAGAGGCCATAGGCTGTGATCACTGCGGAACGGTCATGCTGGAGTCCGTCCCGGGCCATAAGTGAAGCCAGATCCCTATAGGCGGCGACTTCGGTGATGATGAGTCTTTCTCCTAATATTCCGGCAACTTCAGGGGCATCAGCCACCGGAATACCTATAATAAGAGTAAGGGGATAGAAAAGATAGCCCAGCAGACTTTTCAGAGACCAGTCCTGGCTGGTGTCCAGAAGGATATTTATTTTATTGCCCAGGAAAGCAAGAGTTATATCCAGCAGCTCCACCAGGCCGAGAACCGCGATCAGAAGGGCGGTGATCCCCACAATTACCCGGACACCGCTGTTGGCCCCGTTGATGACGGCTTCAAACAGGTTGTGATCTTTTTCGTAATAGGGAAGGGCTTCTTTGTTTAAAGTAGTGGGGCTTCCTGTTTCAGGATAGATTATTTTGGCCATGATGACTGCTGCCGGAGCTGATAGGAAAGAGGCTGAAATCAGATGGGCGGCGATGGAGGGGAACAGGTCCTGGAGAGTGAAGACATAAAGGGCCAGAACGTTGGAGGCTACGGTAGCCATTCCTGCTGTCAACACCGTGCAGAGTTCGGAATCGGTCATCTCCGCCAGGTGGGGTTTGACCGTGATGGTTGATTCCACCCCGACAAAAATGTTACTGGCCGCACAAAGAGACTCCGCCCCGGAAATTCGCATAAGCTTGGTGAAAATGCTGCTGAAGAGGCGGATAAGGCGGGGAAGAATATTGAGATAGTAGAGAATGGAGATCAGGGCTGAGAAGAAAAGTATGGTTGGCAGGCCCTGGAAGGCCAGAATGAATCCCAGTGAACCTTCTGCTCCTGGCGGGGCTGCGAGGGGGCCGAAGACAAAGCGGCTTCCAGCCGTTGAAGCATTTAAGACGGTGACCGCCAGTTCGTTCAGAGCAAGAAATATCCCGGCCCCGGCTGGAACGACGAAGATGAATGCCGCCAGAATAAATTGAAGAATCAGCCCCCAGCCTATGACCCGCCAGTTTATAGTTCTGCGCTGCCGTGAGAATAACCAGGCAATAGCCATAATCAGAAATATGCCTGAAAAACTTACCAGGTTGTTGGGATCCATTGGTTCCGGAGGTTCAGTTATCCGAAACTGGCCTGGTAGCGCTCCTGAAATTCTCCCAGAGTAAAGCTGTGCTCCTGAGTTCCGTAACGTTCCACGGCGAAACTGGCAGAGGTAGCCCCCATACGGGCGGCATCAGATAATTCCCTGCCGGCGACAAGACCCTTCAGGAGTCCGGAGCGATAGGCATCGCCAGCTCCGGTTGGGTCTTTGACCTCTCTGGCTGGTACCGGCGGGATTTTGCTCTCATCCTGATTCTTCTGGAACAAGCTTGAACCCTGCTCTCCAAGGGTGACGATAATCGAATCGGTATATTCCAGAAGCTCGTTTCTGGAAAGACTTGTGGTTTCTTCGATCAACTGCAGTTCATAATCGTTTGCTATCAGTATGGCGGCGCCGGTTATAAGCTCCATCATCTGGTCTTTGGAAAAAACCGGGGTCTGCTGACCTGGGTCGAATATAAAGGGAATGCCGGTTTCCTTATAGATCCGGCAGTAGCCGAGCATATCTTCCATATTGCCGGGTGAGATGATGGCAATGGTCTGATCGGCCTTCTCATTTTTCACCTGGTAGGTCGCCTGATGCTTCATGGCCCCGGGGTTAAAACCGGTTATCTGGTTGTCCGATTTGTCCGTGGTGATGTACGCGGAAGCAGTGAGTTCATCCTCGATCTTGCGGATCCCCTCCATGGTTATGCCGTGTTCCCGCATCCAGTTTTCATAAGGGCCGAAGTCCCGGCCAACTGTAGCGAGAATCGTGGCCTTTTCCTCCAGCAGGGACAGGCTGTAGGCGATATTTCCGGCAGTACCACCAAATTTTTCAGTGACGCTGTCCAATAAGAAGCTGACATTGAGAATATGGATTTTGTCGGGCAGAATGTGGTCGGCAAATTTCCCCGGAAAATCCATGATCCTGTCATAGGCTACCGAACCGGATATCAAGATGTTCATTGTGTCGCTCCCAATAATTGTTAATTCTTCATAGCTGATCTCTACAGGCCGCCTGATCTCTGTACGTGCCGGTACAACAAATAGCCTTCCGCTCAGGAGACATGTCCCGAGACCAGTTGCCGTCCATAGTCAGCCGGCGATAATTGTCCTGATATTATCAGGCTTAATGCATTTGTCAAATTAAGATAACCCCTCAAATCCATTTCCTGTGCAGGTTCAACCCCTTTCCCCTGTCCGACTGCCTTGGGAGAATTGAAGAGACTAAAAGGTCCTGACGGTGGAATTGCGCCGTGCTCGGTAAGATACTTGTGTGAAGCAGGGGAAAGATAAATCTTAAAAGGATTGACGATCCGGGTATTTACTAATAAAATTTATTAGTGAAAACAGGGAGTGATTCATAAGTGTCACCACCTCTCTATAACCAGAGAGAGCAACGTTGTTCTCTCCTGGACCTTCAAAAATATTCAACAGAGAAATTATGGATAAATCTGATAGTATCAAGGTGGAGGGACTCTATAAGATATTCGGTCCCGAGCCGGAGAAAGGCCTGAAACTCCTCAAAGAGGGAAAGTCCAAGGACGAGGTCCAGGAAGAAACGGGGATGACGGTTGGAGTCCAGGATGCCTCATTTTCTGTAAAAGAGGGAGAGATTTTTGTGGTTATGGGCCTTTCTGGGTCAGGGAAATCGACTTTGGTCCGGATGTTGAATCGGCTGATTAAGCCGACCAGCGGCAGCGTCACGATCAATGGGGAAGATGTCCTTGCCATGAGTGAAAAACAGCTGGTGAACCTGCGCCGTCAGCACATGTCCATGGTTTTTCAATCATTCGCTCTGATGCCTCATCTAACTGTCCTGGAAAATGTCGCCTTTGGTCTTGAAATAGAAGGAAGGGCGAAAGATGAAAAAGAATCCAAGGCCAGGGAAGCCCTTGAACAGGTGGGACTGGCTGCCTACCATAAGGCGCTCCCGGTTGAATTATCCGGTGGGCAGCAGCAGAGGGTCGGTCTTGCCAGGGGACTGGCAGTTAATCCGGATATTATGTTGATGGACGAGGCTTTTTCTGCTCTTGACCCCTTGATCAGAACGGAAATGCAGGATGAGCTTTTAAAGATTCAGGAGCAGCATGCCAGGACCATCGTCTTTATTTCCCATGACCTGGATGAGGCCATGCGGATGGGAGACCGGATAGCCATCATGGAAAACGGACGGATCGTTCAGGTCGGAACTCCGGAAGAAATCCTTCTGAAACCTGCCAATGACTACGTAAGGGCTTTTTTCCGGGGTGTCGATCCTACCAATATCCTCAAGATTAGAAATATCGTCGAACCCGAAGCCGTTGTTTTCAAAGACCCTGGTCTTTCACCGGAAGAGGCTCTCGAGAAGCTGAATGAGGAAGAGATGTCCCATGGCAGTGTATTGGATCAGGAAGGTCATTTCCAGGGACTCATCTCCCGCTCTTCCTTAAAGGATCTACTCACGGGGAAGGAGGACCGGGAAAAAAGGCTTGAGGATGCCTTTCTCGAGAAGGTGGAGGCGGTTCAGGATACCGAAACCATGCAGGACATATTGTCGAAGGTGGCTTCGAGTCCCTGGCCCCTGCCAGTTACGGACAAAAATGGGATCTATAAGGGCGTCGTTTCCAAAGATATCTTCCTGAATACTCTTCAGAAGGAAAGTGAAGAGGGGCAGAGCTGATATTCGTTCATTTCATTCATTCCACTTATGAGGCCGTAACATGGATTTTTCTATTTTGAAATTTGAAAGAAAGGTTATTCCCCTTGATGAATGGGTCGACCTGGCGGTCGAGTGGCTGGTTGAAAATTACCGGGATATTTTTCAGCTCATCAAATGGCCGGTGGAAAAGACTCTGGAGGGATTAAATATCGGTTTGAACGCCCTGCCTCCTGTCGTCGTTATTATTGCCATCGGAATTATCGCCTGGCGGTCAAACAGTATCAAACTCGCTGTATTCAGCATTATCACCTTTATTATAGTCGGACTTCTGGGAATGTGGGAAGATACCATGACGACCCTTGCCATGGTCCTTTCCTCTGTAGTCTTCTGCGCAATCATCGGGGTCCCTTTAGGTCTGTGGGCCGGCCGCAGTGATGCCTTTGAGTCCTTCCTGCGCCCCATACTGGATGCCATGCAGACCACTCCTCCTTTCGTCTACCTGGTTCCGGTTGTCATGCTTTTCAGCGTGGGAACCGTCGCCGGTGTACTCGCCACTATAATTTTTGCCCTCCCTCCCATAATCCGTCTGACCAGCCTGGGCATACGGCAGGTTCATCCCGAACTGATCGAAGCGGCTCTCTCCTTTGGAGCGACCAACCGGCAGGTCCTCTTCAAGGTTCAGCTTCCCCTGGCCAGAACCACTATAATGGCGGGGCTCAACCAGACCATCATGTTGTCGCTTTCCATGGTCGTGATTGCTGCTCTTATAGGAGCCGGCGGACTGGGAATGCCCGTGGTCCGGGGTCTGAATAATATGAATATAGGACTTGCCGTTATCGCCGGTCTCTGTATAGTCCTCATGGCCATGGTTCTTGACCGCATTACCCAGGCCCTGGGGAAGAAGTAGTCGGAAGAGGGGGCGGGGTTTTCCGGTTTAATGATGATCGAGTCAAAGAAGATGGCGGATTGCGATAAGTTGAGGAGAAGGTGATGATTAGATTTAATTTAAAGAAGCTCCTCCCGGTAGTTATGATCATGTCAGCCGCTCTGCTGACAGGCTGCAGCGAGGACATGGGAAAGGAGGTCGTCCAGCCGGCTCGGGCAACCTGGAATACCGGCTATTTTCAGGAGGCTTTGGTAGGCAGGGGACTTGCTGAACTCGGTTATGAAGTGAGAAAACCGAAGAGCCTGCAGAATGCCATTTTCTACCAGGCCGTGGCCCTCGGTGATGTGGATTACTGGGCCAATGGCTGGTTTCCGCTCCATAACGACCAGCTGCCGGATAATTTTTATGAGACTGCCGATACCTACGGCTACATTCTGAAGGAGGGAACCCTGCAGGGATATCTGGTTTCCAAACGGGATGCTGAAAAGTATAACATAACGTCACTTGCCGACTTTAAAAGGAAGGAGGTCAGGGAAGCCTTTGACACCAATGATGACGGCAAGGCTGATCTGGTATCCTGTACACCGGGCTGGGGTTGTGCCAAAACAATCGATTATCATCTTGATGTCTATGGTCTCAGAGATCACATCAACCCCACTGATGCAACCTATGCTGCCGCCATGGCCCAGGCCATCGCCGGTTACAGAAATAACCAGCCGGTATTCTTTTTTACTTGGGCCCCCAACTGGACCATAGCCAAGTTGAAGCCGGGAAAAGACGTGGTGTGGATTAACGTCCCGGAAATCATTCCCTCAGATAATCAGGAAGGTTTTGAGGACAGCATGGTGGTCTCCGACGTGGAGGGAGCTGTAAGTAATCCCGTCAAGTTCGGCTTTGTGGTAAGTGATATCAGGATTGCCGCTAACAAGAAATTCGTTGAAGACCATCCGGACATAAAAAAATTCTTCGAGCTGTTTCACCTGCCTCTGGAGGCCATCAATGAACAGAATGCCAGGATGTATGTCGGTGAAGATTCACCGACGGATATTCAGCGCCATGTCGATGAGTGGATAGGAGAGAACAAGAAGAAATGGAACAGCTGGCTTGAAGAGGCCAGAGCTATGAAGACCGAGTGAGGGGGCATGGAGTGGGAAGTTTTGTCAAAGGGGGAAATCTAAGAACTCCCGCCCTTCATTATCCATTCCTCATGAAATTCTTCTCCAATGGAGCGGGCCAGGGCCGCCAACAGTATGTTGTAATCATAGAGAGCCCTATAGTACTTGAATTTTGTCTGGGTGAGCAGTCTTCGGGCATCAAGAACCTCAGTGTTGGTGCTTAACTGTTCCTGGTAACGGTTCCGGGTCATTCGAAGATTTTCTTCGGCCTGTTTGACAGCCAGCCGGGCTGGTTTTATGTTGGTATAGGCTGTATGGGCCTGTTCAAAGTTGTTTTCAACTTCCAGACTCACCGTATCCTTGATCTCGTTTAACATATATCGTGCTTCCCGCACTCCGGCTTCAGCCCGATCCACATCAGCCGCTCTTTCCCCGCTTTCCCAGAGCTGCCAGACGGCGGCGATTGATATAATATTATTTTCGGGTATGCTGAACTCACTCAAGCCCTGGCCGTCTACCATGGGGTTCGTCCCATACCTGTTGTGGCTGGCCCGAAGGTTGACGGTTGGATAGTAATCGCTCTGAGCAAGATCCACCTTCTGTCTGGCACTCTTTATGTTGTAATTTGCTTTCCTGAGAACCGGTCTTTTTTTGTAAGCTTTTTCCAGAAGGTTGCTCAGCTTTGCCTGGAAAAGATCTTCCCTTGCCGTGTCCTTGATCCTGAAGCTGAACTCCAGGGGGTGATTCATGAGGGTGGCAAGTTGGTATCTGGCCAGCCTGACTCTGCTCTTGGCTATTCTGGCGTCCTGCCTGGCATTGGCCAGATTGACCTTGGCCTCCAGGAGGTCGTTCAGGGGAATGACACCATGGTCATAGAATTTCTGGGCATTGTCCAGGTGG
Organism: Desulfobia sp.; assembly: GCA_041641775.1. GTDB lineage: Bacteria > Desulfobacterota > Desulfobulbia > Desulfobulbales > SURF-16 > JAWLDV01. The sequence goes on from JBEPXR010000015.1 coordinate 7,938, forward strand.
GATTTCAACTGGGCGACGGCATCGTCGGCAACTTTCCTGTTCTTTTTGGCTTTGAGCAGTTCATAGTACGCTTTCGTAGTCTGGAAGACGATTTCCAGGCGGACCAGTTCTGTTTCTGTTCTGGCGGCTTTAAGGCCTATGTCGGCAAGCTTGTAATTATTCAGGATCTCAAAGCCAGTGAACAGCGGCTGTTCAAGGTAGAGTTCCAGTGCCCAGTTGTCGTGCTGACCCGTGCTTATTTCACCAAATTGCGGAGAGGTAAAACTGACTATCTTATCCTGGTAAGTATAGGTATACTCAAGGTTGAGTTCGGGATAGAAGCTGGAGTAGGCTTTTTTTTTCTCATACCAGGCCTGTCGTTTCTGTTCACGGCTGCTCAGTATCCGGGGATTCTGTTCCACTGCCCTTTCTATACACTGATTCAGATTATAGAGAGGGACAGTTTCATCGTCAGCCAGGGCAGTGGGGATTTCGTTATTAACCAGAGCAAAGGCCAGACAGATTAAGATGGAAATGTGGTAATGCCGCATGATATATTTTGTTCAAGTTCTTTGAGCCGAATATGGTTGTACTTACTCTATTTTGTTTGGTAAAGCCATTATGACGTTCTATCCTGTTTTAGTCAATGTCCTTTTCTCCCTTGGAAAATTAAGAGTCGCCTGCTTGATCGACCTTTGGATAATATAATGAGAATCATTGTTTATATAGCAGTCTTTGTCCTTGTTTTGCCGTTTCAGGTCATGGCCGGAAACGGAAGTGAGTATGTTCCCCATGAGATCCTGATTAAATTTGCTCCGGATACGCCGGTCAGCGAGAAGGAGAAAATGAGAGGGAGCCTTAATGCCACGCGACTCCGGACTATCAGGAGCATCGGAGTGGAACACTGGTCTTTACCCGACAATGTTACGGTACGTAAGGCGGTAGATCACCTGAGCGGTTTTGGCGCGGTACTTAAAGTAGAACCAAACTATCTTTATTCTCCGCAGACTGTGCCAAACGACAGCAGCTTCTCCAGACTCTGGCATCTCGATAATACGGGCCAGACAGTCAATGGAGTAAGCGGCACCCCGGGAGCCGACATTTCGGCTGTACGGGCCTGGGATCTCGAAAGGGGCAGCAAGCATACGGTTATTGCTGTCCTTGACTCCGGGGTGGCCTTTGACCACCCCGATTTAACGGATAATATCTGGGTCAATAATGGGGAGATCCCTGATAACGGCAGAGATGACGATAATAATGGCTATGTGGACGATGTTAACGGCTGGGATTTTGTTAACTCGGATAATCTTCCCCACGATTATTCCAAGGACCTGTACACCGACGGACATGGGACGCATGTTGCCGGGATCATAGCCGCCTCAGGAAATAACGGGCAAGGGGTTACGGGAGTGCTCTGGAGCGCCCGAATCATGCCTCTGCAGATCTTTGACCTTTTCCAGGTGGATACTTTTGAAGCTGCGGTTATTCAGCATATCCGGATAATTTCCGCCATTGAGTATGCCGTGGATAACGGCGCCAGAATAATAAACTGCAGCTTCGGAGGCCCCTCGGCAACCCAGTTCATGTATGACGTCATTGATTACGCAAACCGGAATGGCGTCCTGGTAGTTGCCGCAGCTGGAAATTCCGGGGAAAATAACGATTTGACTCCTTCATATCCTGCCAGTTATGAACTCCCCAATATAATTGCCGTAGCCGCCACCGATCAAGACGACAATCTTGCCGATTATTCCAATTATGGGGAGCAGAGTGTTGATCTGGCCGCTCCGGGTGGAAGCGGCATTATTCCCAATATCTACAGTACGACGCCACCGGAACGCGTGGTGCTTTTCAGCGATGATTTTGAATCTGGGGGAGACAAGTGGGTGACCGCCTCGAACTATGAAGACTGGTTTATCGGCTACGATTCGTTCCATGCTTCATACATGCTTCAGTCCTCCTCAACCTATTACAGTAACAATGAGTACTCCTACGCTGAAACTTATCAGAAAATTAACGCCGCTGATTGCCGGGGTGTTCATCTTCAGTTCGATCTCTCCTATTTTCTGGAGACGGAATATGATTATCTTTATGTGGAGCGGTCGGTTGATGGAAATAATTACAGTATAATTGACCAGATAACCGGTTATTCGGGAATCACCCTCTTTCGGGAATGGGAGAGTGAGGCGGAATTCGGTGAATTTTACTTGAGGTTTCGTTTGTCCACCGACTATTCACAGGTTGAAGAAGGAGTCTTCATCGATAATATCCTGGTTTCCGGAGTTCCCTGGCATTATGACGGCAGTGAGTATAATTATAAGACAGGGACCTCAATGTCGACTCCGGTGGTGAGTGGAGTAGCGGGACTGGTCTGGTCACGCAATTCCAATCTCTCCCACCTGCAGGTCAAAGATATCCTCTTGAACAGTGTTGATAGACTTCCCGATCTGAAGGGCAAAGTACTTTCCGCGGGAAGAGTCAATGCCTATAGGGCACTGGTGACGGACCGTAGAAATACTCTCTTTTTCCCCCATATAGCTTCAGATTCACTCTGGGAGACTTCCATCTGTCTGCTTAATCGCAGTGCGGAACCAGTTGCTGGAACTGTTGAAGCTTACGACAGTCAGGGCGTCAAGGTGGCACCAGATCACTCCGTCTCTCTGACACCACGAATGAGAATGGTCTTTGAAATAGAGCGTCTTTACAGTAACCACAGAGAAATTGCTTATCTTATCTTTAGAGCAGATTCTCGAAACATGGCCGGCTATAGCAGATTCAGCAGGGAAGGGTTGTACCGGGCCACTGTGCCTGCAATAAGCAGCACCTCCTCTGCGGATTTATATCTTCCTCGCATTACTTCAGGTGGTTCGTGGTGGACAGGGCTGGCCCTACTTAATACCACGGCCTCGGCCAAAGTCGTTACCCTGGAATTTGATAACGGTATGACTCGAAGCATTGCCCTGGCAGGCCGGGAAAGAAAAGCTTTTTCCATAAGATCAGTGGCGGGCGAGGATGATCATTCGGATCTGCATTCAGTCGTTATCAGGGAAGCGGAAGGCATTACCGGTCTTGCTCTCCTGGGAAACCGGCAACAACTTGTCGGCCTGCCCTTGGTCGGCACCGGCGCTTTCCATGCTAACTACCCCCATTTGCCGGCTCCGGGAAAATGGCAGACCGAGGCTGTCATCTACAATCCCCGGGGGATCAATACCACCCTCACGCTTCAGCCCTTTACCGAAGACGGCAGTGTCCTCGCCCCGGTTAATGTAGCGCTTGATAACTCACTGCAGTGGCGAGCTGATACTGATTCCCTTGACCTGCCGGCTGGAACTGCCTGGTTTCGAATTGAGGCGGAGCATCCTATAATCGGTTCAGGCTTTTTGAGCTCCAATGACGACCAGTTGCTTGCCGGACACAGCACCATTGGTGACGGCAAGACCCGGGGGATTTTTCCGGGCCTGGATCGGGACGGCTGGACAGGTCTGGCCCTGACCAATCTTGAAGATTCATCCACCCTGGTTGATCTGACCGCCTACAGTGATTCCGGAAACGTTGTCTCCATGGCCACCATTGAGCTGGGACCTTCTGAAAAGATGGTGGGACTGGCAGAAAGCTTTTTTCGAGAGGATATCATTGAGGCCACGTACATCATTTTTTACTCAGACACGGAATTGGCCGGTTTTCAGTTGAATGCCTCCAGTGACGGCAGGAGCCTGGACAGCCTCCCGGCAATGTAAAAGGAAAGAGTCTGGATCAGGCGCAGACCCTGTTTCTTCCCGATTTCTTAGCCCGGTAAAGAGCCTTATCGGCTGCCTTTATAACAGCCTGGGCATCAGGGTAAGATTCGGTTTTTTCCGCCAGGCCGATACTGACCGTTATCCTGACCGATTTCTGATCGGCCTTATTTTTGCCGGTGGGTTTATTCATGGCGCGACCTAAGCCCCTCAGAGTAAATTTTGTTGATGCAATTCTCTCGCGAAGGGATTCCAGGCAGGGTTTAGCCCCTTTCAGGGTAGCGCCGGGAAATATGATGGCAAATTCTTCACCACCGTACCTGAAGGATCTTCCCCTGCCGCCAACGCCCTTCAATCTGGAAGCCACCATCTTGAGCACCTGGTCTCCAGCGTCATGGCCGAACCGATCATTGAATTTTTTGAAGTAATCTATGTCAACCATGGCGATTGCGTACTTCGAACCCAGTCGCTTGAGCTGTTCATTTAACGCTCGGCGGGCGGGGAGACCGGTGAGCTCGTCGAAATAGGCAAGGCGGTAGGAAGTCTCCAGGATGGTGGCAATGAAAAGAAGTGAAGTGGATGAAGCGAAATAGGTCATAAGGGCCATGTCCTTGGTATGATGGATGCCAAGAAAAAGCAGAATAAGACACCAGACGGTGGTGCTTTCAAACTGTTTTTGGTTGAACAGCAGGCGGGTCGTTAAAATGAGCAGAGAAAAGAGGAAGGCCACTGTAACCGGATCGATAAAGGACCCTGGAAAATAATGGTGAAGTCGTATAAGCTCGGCCTGGATGACGGTGGATAAGGGGCTTGCCGGATTGCAGTAGATGAAAGAAAGCAGCAGGAATTGCCCACCAAGAAGAAGCCAGCGTCCAATACCCCACAGAGTGAAAATCCCCCGGTCCCTGATTATTTCAAAAAAGGTGAGATTGAGCGGCAGAAGGATTCCGATTCCGCTCTGCAGGCTCATCCCGGTTTGCATCAATTGGCCGCCTCCAGCTACAAGATGATAGAGCGCCCTCTCCGAGAGGGCTATGGAAAGGATGGCAAAAAGGTAGCGATCCTTGTGAAACCGCCAGCACAGAGCCCCAGCAGTGGCGTACAGGATATATGGATAATAATGGGCGTAGGGCCAGAGATTCTGGGGCAGGGCGGAAAGTGGGGGAAGTATTAGGATGGCAAGAACGAAGAACCCGTTTGGCAAGAGAAGGTTTTTGACAAACTTGAAGAGCCCTGCGGTCATTGGAAAAAACTAATACCGTTTAAGCGGAGGATTGGAAAGATCAGCGCCGATTGTTTTCGGCCTGGCCAAGGTGGAAGCTTCAGCTAAGTTGCCCTACGATAGGGGCAAAAAGTAAAAAAGGGATTACAGCCATTCGGCTGTAATCCCTTGCTATCTCTGGGGTGAGCGATGGGATTCGAACCCACGACCTCCGGGGCCACAACCCGGTGCTCTAACCGACTGAGCCACGCTCACCACACATGCTGGTCAAGCAGAGAGCACTGTACCTATAATAGATTGCGGCCGACTTGGCAAGGACAAAAAGATCTCTTGCTCTTAGACGAGTTTTTCCTTGCAATGCATACAGACTTTGGCCTGTTGTTTAATTATCTCGGCGCAATGGGGGCATTCTTTTTTGTAGTGCTGCTGAAGAAGTGTACGTATCGCCTCGTCGGCCAACTCTTCAATCTCTTTGTTGACGAAAATGTGGTTGCGAATCGGATCTATACAGGCGAAATCATTCATTTCCACCAGTAATTCGCAGGCCCTCTTCCGGCCAGTCAGACCGGCATTGTCGTCCAGTATAAGCGTAAGCACTGGAGCAAGATTCTGTTCTTCGAGACAGCTTTCCAGTTTTTCCAGCGCTTCCTGCTCCTGCTGGTAGCGTTCATTTTCACCCTTTAATTCTTCCGGATCCAGGGCGCAGCCGGTAAAGGCCTGGCTGCTTCCCACCATCATCATGTCGCCCTTTTTTTCTCCGGGAAGCTTCATATGACGATATGATCCGAGATGGCCATACTGTTCCTCAATATGCTGCCATCCTTTGACGTAAGGAGGGCATTCATCGTTCAAACAGACAAACATTACTTCCGATCCCCATCCCAGCCCATCGCCTACAGGTATAAACGGGGTCTTGCAGCAGGTAAGACGGCTGTTGCAATAGGGGCAGTAATGTTCTTCCTGAGCATACTTCAGGCATTGGTTAGTTGACAGCATATATCACTCCATGTAATTGTGTTTTTTTATTGACCGGTACCGGGTAGAAGATCTTGGTTCCCAGACTGGGACGGTACATAGTTACTGTTTCAGGTGAAAGGATAATCATTGCCGTTTAAAAAATAAACCGCCAGCAGAAAGCTAATTGCAATAATTATCAGGATTATTGAATTTTTCATCTATAAAATCTGTTTTATCAGTCAGTTAAGCTGCAAACGGCAGTGCCGTGATGTTATTGTGTTGGCTGAGCGTGGAGCTTCTTATTTCAGCCTGATCGTAATCTACCCCATTGGCGGTCTTCAGGCAAGAGGCAATGGATGGGAGCTGCTGGTAAGGGCGTGCTTTTAGAAAATGTATTGCTGTCATTAATGGCAATTCCATGGTAGTATGGTCAGATGCCGCGAAAGGTGCCAGGCAGGGTGTTGTTCTCTGTCAGTGATGGGTGTAAATGTGGAGAAAGAGATTGACTTTTTCGATCTCCGGGAATACCATCGGGTGAAGCTGCTCCAGCCCCTTTCAAGGCACAGCGGGGAACAAAGTGAATCCGTCACTAACAGGGGCATTTGTTTAGTCAATGTAAATTCTGAAAATATTTAGTAACATTAATATATGGCTAAAGAACAAGTTTCCAGATATACCGAAGCAGGTGTTGATATAGACAAGGGTAATGACTTTGTCAGCAATATAAGATCCCTGGTTTCCTCAACATTCAGACGGGGGGTCCTCACCGATATAGGAGGATTCGGCGGGCTGTTCGCTTTGGGGAATGACCGCTATGAGGATCCCGTCCTGGTTTCTTCCACGGACGGAGTGGGAACCAAGCTGAACATAGCTGCCAGATGTGAGCGTCATGATACCATAGGCATAGATCTGGTGGCCATGTGTGTCAATGATATAGTTGTCTCCGGGGCCAGACCGCTTTTCTTCCTGGACTACTTTTCCGTTGGCAGGTTGGACACCGAAGTGGCTACCGAAGTAGTCAAGGGTATCGCCAAGGGTTGCAGGATAGCCCAGTGCTCCCTGATAGGAGGAGAAACGGCTGAAATGCCCGGTCTTTATAAACCGGGTGACTATGACATAGCCGGTTTTGTAGTTGGTATCGTTGAAAGAAATAAGATTATCGACGGCTCTGATACCAGGGTGGGAGATAAAATCATAGGATTGTCTTCAAGCGGTCTGCACAGTAATGGATACTCACTGGTGCGGAAGATATGTTTTGAGGAACTTGGTCTTGCAGTAGATAACAAGCCGGATGAACTCGAGAGAACCTTAGGAGAGGAATTGCTCGAACCCACCAGGATTTACGTCGAGCCTGTTCTCAATGTCTGCAAGAATTTTCCCATTCGAGGATTCGTCCACGTCACCGGCGGCGGTTTAATTGACAATATCCCCAGAATCCTTCCCAAGACCTGCAAGGCTGTCCTCCATAAGGGCAGTTGGCCTGTCCAGCCGATCTTCGATTTTTTACAGGCCAAAGGTGGTATCCCCGAGGCTGAAATGTACCGTACCTTTAATTATGGCATAGGACTTGCCGTACTCGTTGATAAGACTATAGTCGATGACGTGATGCAGCAACTGCGTGCTCTGGGAGAGACACCCCATCTCATCGGTGAAATTGTTTCCCGAAAAGGCAAAGAACCCAGAATTTCCGTACAATAGACAGCACCCAGACTGTTTTTGTGCCCGGACTACTCGTTTTATTTCCCACAGTCTGCACTCCCGCCTTTTATTTTATAAATGGCGTGGGGAAGCGCTTCCAGTATTGAGGCCAAATTTTCTCGAGCCCCCTGCAGACTGCCAGGCAGATTAATAATCAGAGTACTTTTTCTGATTCCGGCTGCCGCCCGGGAGAGAATGGCATGCGGTGTCCTGTCAAGACTGGTCCGCCTCATGGCTTCACAGATACCGGGAATCTCCTTCTCCAGTATTTCTCTGGTGGCCTCGGGTGTTACGTCTCTGGGGCTGACTCCTGTCCCGCCGGTTGTGAGAATCAGGTCAATGCATTCCCTGTCCGACCATTGACCGAGAATCTTTTTTATTTTCTCTTTTTCATCAGCAATGATCGCCCGCTTGACAACCTGAAAGGTGTTGCGGGATGCAAGCATATCAGCCAAGGCCGGGCCGCTTGTATCTTCCCTTGTTCCATCGGCACCCTTATCACTCACGGTCAGGATGCCGCAGGTATAGGATTTTTCCATTCCTGTATCTGTCTTACTTCTCCGCCTCAGCAGTAATTTTATCCATTATGTGGGCGGGTACCTCCTCATAGTGGGAGAATTCGGCAGTAAACGTTCCCCGCCCCCCGGTTATAGAGGTGAGGTCGGGGGTATATTCCAGGATCTCTGACATGGGGACCTGGGCCTTGATAACCTCCGTATTCTTTTCAGAGTCAATGCCCAGTACTTTTCCCCTCCGACTGTTCAGATCACCAACCACATCTCCGACACAATCCTTGGGGGTGTATATGGTCAGATTGTGAATAGGTTCAAGCAGGGTAGGTTTAGCCTGTTTGGCTCCCTCTTTAAAGGCGATCGAACCGGAAATCTGGAAGGCCATTTCAGAAGAATCCACAGAGTGAAATGAACCGTCCACCAGCTTGACTTTCAGGTCAACCGTGGGATAGCCGGCCAGGACTCCTTCTTTCATGGCATTGACTATACCATGTTCCACCGCCGGGATGTACTGTTTCGGGATTACTCCTCCCACTATGTGGTCCTCAAACTGGAATCCTTCACCCCGGGTCAGGGGCTCCATCTCTATCCACGAGTCGGCGAACTGGCCCCGGCCGCCGGACTGTTTCTTGTGCTTACCCTGGACTCGGGCGGTACCCTTAATTGTTTCTTTATAAGGGACCTTGGGCGTACTTAACTGCAGGTCCACTTTGTACTTGCGCTTGATCCTGGCACAAATTATCTGCAGGTGCTGCTGCCCTACACCGGACAGAATGGTTTCTTTAGTCTGATCCTGGCGTTCCAGCCTGAGGGTGGGATCTTCAGCCAGGATTTTGGTGAGAGATGAGAAAAGCTTATCCTCTTCGTCTCTGCTCGCTGCCCTTATCGAGAAGGACATGGTGGGTTGAATGGGATCAAGTCCCTCATAGACAAGGGGGTTTTCTTTGCTGGCCAGGGTGTCTCCGGTAGCTGTTTCTTTCAGTTTGGCCGCTGCAGTTATCATCCCCGGTAGAGCTCCGTCTACAGGGACGAGTTCTTTACCTTCCAGGATATAGAGCTGACTGCATTTTTCCGTTTTATCCTTACTGGCATTATAGAGGGTATCCCCCTTCAGGATACCGGAAAAGGTCCGGAATATAGAGAGCTTACCGGTAAAAGGGTCTTCCGTTGTTTTGAAGACCAAGGCCGAAAAGGGGCTGTCGATTGAAGGGGCAAACTCGACCAACTCTTCCGTTTTGGGTTCCGTTCCCACCTGGGATGGCCTCTGGTCAGGGGAGGGCAGGTAATCATTGATGGCGTTCAAGATGAGTTCAGTGCCCATATTTTTAGTAGCTGAACAGGGAATTACAGGAGAAAGGCTGCCTTCACGTACCGCTCTGGATAAACCCTGCTGCAGCTCAGAATCACTCAACTCGCCTTCCTCGAGAAATTTTTCGATCAGTTCATCGTCAGTTTCAGCGATCTGTTCCATTAACTCTTCTTTGGCTGCAGCCACTGCGTCGGTCATGTCATCCGGAATTTCACCCGTACTGCAGGTCCCTTTTTCTTCAAAGAAACAGGCTTTGTTATTGATAACGTCGACGATTCCTCGGAAATTGTCTTCACTGCCAATGGGCAGGTAACAGACTGCCGGCTCGAAGGGGAGCTGTTCTTTGATTTCAGAGACGGTCTTCTCAAAATTGGCCCTCTCCCTGTCCATTTTGTTAATGCAAAGAATGCTGGGCAGACCGTTGTCTTTGACAAAGCCAGCTATCTTTTCAGTCTGATGCTTAACACCCAGGACAGCGCCCACGACAAATATGGCATTGTCAGCCACTCGGCAGGCAAATTTCGCTTCATTTATAAAATTGTCGTCTCCTGGAGTGTCTATCAGAAAAATTCTGTTCTTTTTCCAGGTACAATTATGGAAGGCATTATTTATGGAGAGATCTCTTTCGATTTCTTCCTGTTCAAAGTCCAGTACAGAAGTCCCTTCATTGACACTGCCCAGTTTCTTGGTCTTACCCGCTGTATGTAAAACGGCTTCGGCCAGGGATGTCTTGCCACTTTTGCCATGTCCTAAGAACGCGATATTGCGAACCTTTTCAAATTCCTGCATTGACTGTCCTCCCTTCCGGTCATGTTAAAGCGGTTCCAGGGGCAAAGCTCAAGGCGAATGTAAACCGATGAACATCCTGGCCCTGCAAGAGTATATATTAGGTATTATTCAACTGTCCCCGACACTGGACTCCTGGCGGAATGAATTGAAAAATTTGAGACATTGTCCCGCCTTAAATGAAATCATACTATTCAGAATGACCCGGGAAAGTCAAGATCATTTATCAATTATGCTGCCGCTTTTTTCTGTTGACCGTGCCCGGTGGTAGGTTATCCTAAGAGTAGTTTCTTACGGCAAAACACCATCTTCCCCAATTCCCATCACTTTTGGGAGTGCAAACCTGATCTATCGGAGGGAAAATGCTATGCGCCTGGTAAAGGCGGAGCAGATGCAGTCTTTCGATGCGACCGCCATCAATGACTACGGCATCCCTGGAATTATTCTAATGGAAAACGCAGGACGCTGCACGGCTGATCTGCTGGTGAAGTACTTTGGCAGCCAGGAGGGCCGGAAAGTTATCATCTTTGCCGGTCCAGGTAACAATGGTGGGGACGGTTTCGTCATAGCCCGTCACCTTTACCAGCAGGGAGCTGATATTATCATCTATCTCCTGGTTCCTGAAGAGAAGATCGAGGGGGATGCTCTGGTTAATCTGAACATCGTCAGAAAGATTGCCATTTC
>JBEPXR010000016.1:0-18811 GCA_041641775.1 Desulfobia sp.
ACCAGAGTCCTACGCTCGCAGGCAGAGAGAGGCAGAAAGCCATAACCAGTGAAGATGACAGTGTATTTTTGAGACCTTGAAAATCCTTCACCGAGGCGTATCGTGAAATGATGGGCAGTGAGGCAATAGATATGGCTACCCCCACTACACCGATGGGAAGCTGAACCAGGCGGAAGGCGTAATTGAGCCAGGAGACACTGCCCTCGATGCACGAAGAAGCAAATCTGGTATTAATAAAGATATTTATCTGGGTAGCAGAAAGTCCGACCACGGCAGGCACCATCAGGATAAGTATTCTCCTGAGACCGGGATGCTTGAGATCAAGTGTGGGCCTGAATCTGAAACCGGTTTTTTTCAGGACCGGAAACTGTCCTGCCAACTGCAGACTGCCACCAATGAGAGTGCCAAGGGCCATGCCCATAATTGCTGGATACCCGTAGCGGGGGAGAATGAGACTGAGAGAAACCCCGCCTACGATGGAGCCCAGGTTGAAAAAGGCCGAAGACAAAGAGGGAACAAAAAATCTTCCCCGGGTATTGAGGATCCCCATTACGACAGCCGCCAGAGAGACAAAAATCAGAAAGGGGAACATGATGATGGTAAGCTTGCGGGTAAGCTCAACTTTTCCGGGAACCTCAACAAACTCATGATCCACAAGAAGATGGATAAGCTCTTCGGCAAAAAAGATACCAACCAGGGTAAGCAGGCTTAAGAGAATGGCAAAAAAGACCAGAACGTTATTTGCCAGCCTCCAGGTTTCCCTTTCTCCACGATTAGCGTCATAATCGGCAAAAACAGAGACAAAAGCCGCACTCAGCGCCCCCTCACCGAAAAGGTCCCTGAAAAGGTTGGGGATCCGGAAGGCTACTACAAAGGAGTCATAGGCAAAACCCGCCCCAAAAAGCACGGCAAAGGCCTGTTCCCTAACCAATCCCAATAATCGGCTGCACATGACGGCGGCAGAGACTGCTCCGGCGGATTTGGCAATTCTGCCTGTATCATCGTTATGGTCAGCCATTACAACTCCCGGTCCAAGGATAGGAAGCGGGCAATCCTCCTCTCTTTGACCTCTAAATACCGTCCGTGATTATCAATTATACATTGACGAGCTTCGATTTTAGGGTAAAATATCATGTTTTATACCGATTGCCCAGTCTACCTTTAACATTTCTATACCATGGGAAGATCTTAAAAAAATAGATAAAACAAATACCTATAATTTTCGAGGAAAAAATATGGAGACTACCTTCAGTTCTAATGTTTTTGAGACAAAAAAGATTCAACTTGCCGACACCGAGGAAACTATCGTTAAAGGTGGTCGTGACCTTTTTCACCTGCTCCCCAGGGCCCTGGACGGAATCAAGCAGATTGGCGTTATAGGCTGGGGCTCGCAGGGACCTGCTCAAGCTCAGAATTTCCGGGACTCGCTTGAAGGAAGTGATATATCAGTCAAGATTGGACTGAGGGATGGAAGCCCCTCTGTCAAGGAGGCGGAAGCGGCCGGTTTCTCCAGAGACAACGGAACACTGGGCGAGATGTATGAAGTCATAGAAGAGTCTGATCTAGTGATGCTGCTTATTTCGGATGCAGCTCAGGCGGAAAATTATGAAAAGATCTTCATCCACATGAAGGAAGGGGCCACTCTCGGCCTTTCCCATGGCTTTCTCCTGGGATATCTGCAGAGCATCGGCCGGAAGTTCCCGGCCAATATAAACGTCATCGGCGTCTGCCCCAAGGGGATGGGCCCATCAGTCCGCAAACTTTACGAACAGGGCAAAGAAGTTAACGGCGCCGGGATCAACTGCAGTTTTGCTGTCGAACAGGATATAGACGGCAAGGCCACGGATTATGCCCTGGCCTGGGCTATCGCCTTAGGTGCACCGTTTGTTTTCAAGACCACTCTGGAGCATGAGTACCGAAGTGACATCTTCGGTGAGCGGGGCATACTCCTGGGTGCTGTACATGGTATCGTTGAAATGCTCTACCGACGCTATATCTCATTGGAGAATATGAGTGAAGAGGAAGCCTTCAGACACTCAGTGGAGTCCGTCACCGGCCCGATAAGCAAAACCATCTCGCACGATGGCATTCTGGCTGTCTATGAACGCCTGGACGACCATGAGAAGAAGATATTTGAGAAGGTCTATTCCCACTGCTATGATCCGGCTTTCGAGATACTGCTGGAGATCTATGACGAGGTGGCAAGCTGCAATGAGATCAGAAGCGTTATCATGGCCGGCCAGCGCCACAAACGATTCCCCATGGGCAAGATCGACGGTACCAGGATGTGGCAGGTCGGAGAAAAAGTCCGGGCCGAAAGGAAAGAAGGAAACATTCCCCTTAATCCGTTCACGGCCGGCGTCTACTGTGCCACGATGATGGCCCAGATAGACCTGCTTGTGGAAAAAGGTCACTGTCTCAGTGAGGTCTGCAATGAATCAGTAATTGAGGCGGTGGATTCTCTCAATCCTTACATGCATTTCCGCGGGGTAGCCTATATGGTAGACAACTGCTCCACCACAGCCCGCCTCGGCTCCCGCAAGTGGGCACCCCGCTTTGACTATAATTTAAAACAGCTCGGGATGACTGCCTGTGACGACAACCAGCCCGCCGACCAGGTTAAAATAAAGGCTTTCAAGGAAAACAAGGTGCATCAGGCCCTCAACGTCACCGCCGAACTAAGACCTGCCGTTGATATTTCGCTGTAAGAATGCTGGGCAGTGAGGAGTTCGGCTACCTCCATACTTCTCACTGCCCCCTCTCTTGACCTATTTAAGCCGGATGGCCGCAGTCTTTTCGCTGATTCCCTTTTTCAGGACTTCCCTATTATAGGCGGCAATGACGTCGCCCCGCTTCAGGATGCCGACCACCCACTTCTCCTCCATGCTCTCCACTACCGGAATCTCCTCGATTCCCTTCATCATGAAAAGCGACATTGCTTCATAGAGGTTATCCTCCGGTGTGAGCGCTATAACTTCCCTGGCACAGAGATTTCCCACGGTGGCACTTCCCCGCAGCTCCTCATCATGCAGGATAGCTTTGACGTCCTGCAGGGAAATTATGCCTATCATCCTGCCCGCCTGCTCGCCCGATTCGGCAAGAACCGGGAAATAGAACCTGTCCTTGGTCTTGCTGAAAACCTCCAGGAGGTAATTAACATTAGCTTTTTCACTGATGAAACCGAAATCACGGGTCATTATATTTCCGACCTTCAGTGACTTCAGCACGGCTGACTCACGTCCCTCATGGATATCTATGCCTTTTCTGCTGAAATCCATAGTGTCAATGGAATCCGGACAAAGCTGAGATGCCACAATAGTACCGATGATACTGGTCAGCATGATAGGTATGATAATCATGTAGTTGCCGGTCATCTCAAAAAGCAGGAAAATTGCCGTGAGCGGCGCGTGGGTTGCCGCGGCCAGAAAACCACCTATGCCAACCGCAGCGTACGCTCCACCTGTCGCTATATGTCCTCCGAAGAGCAGATTGGCCACCCCGCCAAAAGCTCCGCCTATTACTGCCCCTATGAAAAGGGCTGGGGCAAAAACTCCGCCTACCCCTCCAGAACCGAGAGTAATGGAAGTGGCCAGGATCTTGGCAAAAACCAGGAGAAGCATGATCCAGATCACCCCGTCACCATGTAAAACTTCGGATATGTAATTGTAGCCGTCCCCCATTACCTGAGGCAGGAAGATCCCCATCGTACCTACCATGAGGGCGCCCAGCAGCGGCTTAACGAAAACGTTCAAGGGCATCTCCTTCCACTTGTCCCGCACCCAATAGAAAACCTTGATATAAAGTACGGCTACCACGCCGACCAGAAGACCCATAATCAAATAAAGTGGTATCTCAATAAATGGATTCACTACGGTGTAATCAGGAATAAGAAAGGCGGGGGTTTCTCCGTAAACAGCCCTGGAAACAACAGAGGCGATGGCTGACGAGATTACCAGGGCAGCAAAGGAGGAAACCTCATAAGTGCCGAGCAGAACGATTTCTGCGGCAAAAAAGACCCCGGCAATGGGCGCGTTAAAAATTGATGCGATACCTCCGGCACAACCTGCGGCTATGTATACCTTCATCCGGTCTCCGGATACTCTGAAAAACTGACCAAACTGCGATCCGATCGCTCCTCCCACCTGGGCGATAGGCCCTTCTACGCCGGCTGAACCGCCCGTCCCTATAGTCAAAGAGGATGCCAGGGTTTTCAACCAGATATTCCTGAATTTGAGTCTTCCTCCCTCCAGATTCACTTTACCCAGAAATTTGGTAAAGCCGAATCCTCTGGCTTCCTCCGGGTAGCGCCACGATAGGGGAATGAGCAGCAGCATACCCAGCATTGGTATCAGAGGAATACAAAGGATCCATAGTCCACCCTCTCCGGTCAGGAAACCATAGGCATTTTCAAAGATAAAATGGTGAATGAAATCCTTGGTGGAGCGGAAGATAATATTGACCAGACCGGCACCAAGACCGATGAAAGTGGCGATGATAATCATCATCCGCTTCTCATCGAACATTATTTTCTTTATTATTTCCATAGGCTGGCTAATTACAGAAGAACTGTTCCACTGAAGGGACATCACAGCCGAAAATTCTGGCCTGGTTAAGGAAATAATCATCGGTCATCCCTGCTATAAAATCGGCAACCAGGCGGGCGGCTGGAGCCCCTTCCCGGTATCGGACGTCCATCTTTTGTACGAATTCCCAAAAAGCCGTATTCATGGAACCCCCGGTTGCACTATCCTCTAAATAGACGTTAAAAAGCCGCCTATAACACTTCCTAATCAGATCGACTTTCCTCTTCACCAGAGGATTGAGGTAAATGCGTTCATAATTAAACTGTTTCAATTTAAGCAGGGCCTGGGAGACCTCATCACTGAAGGATATCCGGTCAGGACCACTGTTGACAACCAGATCGGTAACCAAATTATGAACTATGGTACCGTTTGTTCTACCCAGGATTCTTTGGCAGTCGGCAGGAATGTCGTCACGCTTCAACAATCCAAGTTCAATGGAATCCTCTATATCACGGCCCACATAACTGACGGTATCCGCGAAGCGGACCACGCAGGCCTCCAGAGTGAAGGGAATCAGCTGCTCTTCCGAGTCAGCTTTTTTGGTAGACAGTTTATCGTCGAAATTCGCAAAGGAGCAGTTGGTCTCCGGTCGCAGATTCCGATTGTGCACCTCTCCGTCATGGCAGAGGATGCCGTCCAGGGTCTGAACCGTGAGGTTGACTCCCTGCCCCTTTCTCTCAATATATTCAAGACAACGAACACTCTGCACGTTATGTTGAAAGGAATCGAGCCCATGCTCCTGACATAGCTCATTAAGCATACCCTCCCCGTCATGACCGAATGGAGGATGACCGATATCATGCCCCAGGGCGATTGCTTCAATAAGGTCCTCGTTCAGAGCCAGAACTCTGCCGATCGTCCGGGCTATTTTGGAAACCAGTTGAACGTGGAGTACCCGGTGGGTAATGTGATCGTTGCGGATCAGGTAAAATACCTGCGTCTTATCGATATATCGGCTGTAGGCCCTGGAATGCAGTATTCGGTCGGCATCAACAGCAAACTGGGACCGGTACCCTTCCAGGCTCTCCTTAAAACGGCGGACCCCGTCTTCACTTGACACCGCACAGGAAGCAAGGTACTTTTTTTCTCTTGCCGACAGTTTTTCCTTGATGCTTAATTGGGTATTATCTGCTTCCTTCATCTGGAACTAATTTTTTTAATTTTTACTTGGCCAGCCCGCAGTCTATCCGTTAACCTTATAACATACGGGGTCAATAAAGATTATCCCATCATTCATAACATTGTTTTCCAGCCTGGCAAAGGACAAAAAACAAAGACTCCACTTCAGCTGTTCAATTAATAAAATGGAGGAAGATTATGGCTGTTGCTGCTCAAGATTTTGAAAAGGCTCTTCAGGTTGGCCGGCCACCCAACATAACAAGACTTTTCCCGCACTCCCGGGCCCTGCTTGTCAGCGGCAAGTATGTTGATCTTGCCTTGAGAAACAAGACAAAAGCAATGGCCATGGCAGCCAACGGTCGTAACAGCTTTATTATCCAGGGCGCTCTTATGGCGGCTCAACGGGCTAATTCGGCAATCATCCTGGAGATAGCCCGTTCTGAAGGGGGAGCGAATGCTTACTGTGCTGTTAATTACTGGAATCTGGCCAGGCTGGTCGATCAGATCTGCAATGAACATGGAATTACCATCCCCGTTGCCATCCATGCCGATCATTACGGTCTAAAAAAAGAAGAAGACATTGCTCCCGCCAAGGTGGAAATACCCTCCCTTTTTGATGCAGGCATCACCTCTATTGCTATTGATGCCTCTCATATGAGCGATGACAAAAATCTGTTGACCAACATCGAACTGAATGAACTTATTCCAGAGTGGGCCGGTCTGGAAACGGAAATTGGTGAAATCAAGGGCAAGGAGGGAGTCTCCACTCCGGATGAAGCCCTGTTTCTTATCCGGGGATTGAACGCCCATAATATATTTCCCAACTGGATAGCCTTAAACAACGGTACTACTCACGGCATAGAAGCCAGCAGCGAAGGCATACTTGCCGACCTGACTGCGGAAATACATCAGTTGCTGGCCCCTTACAAAGTATCTGGAGCCCAGCACGGCACATCCGGTAACAGCAGCGAAAGACTGAAAAAAATCGCCGGAGAAACCAGAACCACGAAAGCCAACGTCGCAACCGGTCTGCAGATGTTGTCCTGGGGACTCGAGGTCAACGATTACGGCAATGCCAGGCTGGATGACAACGGTCAATTTATCAAGGTCAAGGGAGAAGGAGTCACGGAAGAGATGTGGCAGGCCATGCAGGATTATGCTGCGGAAAAAGGCTGGTCCGGCGGTAATTACAAGAAACTCAATCTCCCTTTTGAGAACAGGCTCCTTGGTCAACCACGCGAGGTAAGGAGGAGAATGGCTGAAAGGGTAGAGGATTTTGTCTACAATATGCTCACTAATGTCTTCAATGCTCAGGACAGCGCAGAAATTGCCGTTGAGGCCATTCTGGAGGCGAGTTCATACGATCCCGGTCCTCCGGCCGAAAAAACTGAAGACCCGGCTGATTGGACTCCAGAAATGATAAGGGCCAAAGCGGCTGAGCTCGATTCGGACAAAGGCCCGGAGGGTGATTTTGATGACTGATTTCCGGATGGGATCGCCGCTTTTTCTTCTGTATCGGCGCTCAGATCAGGCTACGCGGTGCCGGAGCAATCGCGGCCCGGCACCTATTCTTTCACTACTCTACCGACGTCCTTGATCTTTTCGACATCTTCTTTCAGGGAAGACATTTCCCTGGCTCCCGGGACATTGTCTTCCACCTCTTTAAGGCCTTTCTTGAAGGACGAAATCCCTTTGCCGAGCCCCTGACCTATCTCAGGGAGTTTTTTTCCTCCAAAAACAAAGAAGGCAATTGCCATAATAACAACAAGTTCGGGAGTACCCAGACCAAACATAGATTTTCTCCAGCAGAATTATTCGGTTATGACTTTACATTAACCACCCTTCGTCTTTGCGTCAACTCACTTACGGGTGGCGATCTATACAATAGAGACTGCAGATGCTATCAGTACGTTCTAATCGGTTTCCTTATCCTGCTCTTCAAGTTTTTTCTTCTCATCATCTTCACTGGTTGCTTTTTTAAAGTTTTTTATGCCTTTCCCAATCCCGGAACCGATTTCAGGGAGTTTCCCAGCCCCGAAAATAATGACAATGATTACCAGGATGACAATCAACTCCGGCATTCCTAATCCAAACATCTACAAACCCCTGATTCTATATTTCGTTAATTATAAATTACGATTGGTGATTGACCAACTCACTCCGATTGTCGACCTGTCCGCAACCTTCCACCATCCATTATACCTCTGTTTTCTACTAACGCGCAATGGATTTATCAACCGGCACCCCTCCCATCAGGGGGAGTATTTCTATCCGAAAAAATAAGGTGAAGACATTCAACTTGTTAGAATATCGCCTATTTCCCTCACCCTGGCAAGAACCTCGGCTTCTTCGACAGTCGTAATATAACGGTCTTTCATAACTATCTTGCCGTTTATAACGGAATGAACCACGTCACCTCCACGGGCGGAATAGACCAGATGGGAAGAAATGTCATAGAGTGGGGTGAGGTGCGGCTGATCAAGATCTATGACTATAAGATCAGCCTTTTTACCGATCTCCAGGCTGCCAACCTCGGTCTGAATCCCCAAGGCCCTGGCCCCTCCCAGAGTCGCTAAATCAAGAGTCTGTTCTGCCGTCACGACTGTTGGATCTGAATGATACACCTTATGCAGCTTGGCGGCACTGTCCATTTCGGCAAAGAGATCGACATCGTTGTTGCTGGCACTGCCGTCAGTTCCCAGTCCGACATTAACCCCGGCAGCAAGAAGACCGGGTACTGGGGCGACCCCTGAAGACAGTTTCATATTGCTTTCCGGACAGTGGCATATGCTCGCCCTCCGCTCGGATAGCACCTCAATCTCCGGTTCGGAGAGTACGACTCCGTGATCAAGAATAACCCTGTGATCAAGAACACCCAAGTGATCAAGATGGTCAACCGGCAACCGGTTAAAGCGGGCCCTGATATCATGGACTTCATCCTTCGTCTCGGAAAGATGAATGACATAAGGGGCATTATGCTTATCGGCTATCTCCTTAAGTTCGACTAGCAGTTTCGGTGAACAGGTGTAAGCACTGTGGGGGTCAACAGTTACCGTGGTCAGAGGATGAGAGGAATACATGGCAAACATTTCTTCAATGCAGGCCAGACCTGATTCGACCTCACCGTAATTCGGAGAAGGGAAGTCGAAGATCACTTCACCTATGGCACTTCGCAAGCCAAGAATTTCAGCTGCTCGCGCCACTTCTCCGGCAAAAAGATACATATCGCAAAAAGTGGTGGTTCCACTCCGTATCATCTCTATTCCCGAAAGAAGTGAGGAATGATAGACAATCTCCTGAGTCAATTTCCGCTCCGCAGGAAAAATATGCTCCTGCAGCCAGGTCATAAGGGGGAGATCATCAGCCATGCCCCGCATACATGACATGGCGGCGTGGGTATGCAGGTTGACCAGCCCAGGCATCACCAAACCTCTCTCAAGCTCCAGACGGTCAACAGGAGTGTAGCGATCTTCGAGCTCCGACCGGCTGCCGATATCCACTATGGTCGGTCCCCGAACCGCGACGGCACCATCCTCGATACAATAACTGCTGCCGGCCACGGGCAGGACCATACCACAGACCAGAAGATCGCACTTTTGGATCACTTTATCCGTTCGCCTCATAGATTCGCCAGTATCTCAATCAAAAGTTCCTGGAAGTGTCTTTCCCCCTTTTTAGCCTGAGCCAGAATGTCCTCCAGGATTATGGGCTGCTGGTTATCCGGATTATTGACATTTGCCACCATAGATATTCCAAGGACACGCAGGCCGGCATGAACCGCGACCAGCACTTCGGGTACTGTCGACATACCAACCGCATCAGCTCCGCAGTTTCTAAGAAAACGGGTCTCAGCCGGTGTCTCCAGACTTGGTCCGGGAATGGCGACATAAACTCCTGACACGATACCAGGCAATTGCAGGGACTTTCCAGCCTGACCGGCAACTTTCCTCAATTCCGGATCGTATACACGGGAACAGTCCGGGAAACGCGGACCCCAGTCATCCTCATTGATCCCTCGTAAAGGGTTATCCGGGATAAAATTGAGATGGTCCTCAATAACCATCAAACTGCCAGCCTCAAAAGCGGGGTTGAGACCACCGGAAGCATTGGTGACGATTATAGATTCGGGCCCCATAAGAGATAAAACACGTACCGGGAAAGTGAGTTCCTTAGTGCTGTATCCCTCGTAGTAGTGAAATCTACCCTGTAAGATGGCGACTCTTTTACCACTGAGAAGGCCAAAAACCAGATTACCATGGTGACTGTCAACCGTAGATCTTGGAAAATGGGGGATCTCTTCATAAGGAATCCGGCTTTCCCCCTCAATTCTTTCCACCAAACTGCCGAGGCCGGTCCCGAGAACCAGCAATATTTCCGGAGGGTAATCAAATTTCTCTTGAAGAAAAGCGAACGCTTCCTCTACCTTTTGTCGGTAAGATGCATCGTTTGGAGACCTTTTATAATCAGGGAAGGAATGGTCCATCGGCGGGAATGGCTTTCACCCAGAGATCTGTTAAATATTATTCCGAAGATCTGCAGGGATGGATGAGATCTGCAGTAAGTTTTACCTGATCAGCCACAATGACAAGGAAAGTCAGGAAGGAAGGCTGCAAGATAGAGGGAGAAGGGGGAAAACTCGTCCGAAGACAGAGACAGTAATGGTCGGGACGAGAGGATTCGAACCTCCGACCCTAGCGTCCCGAACGCTATGCTCTACCAGACTGAGCCACGTCCCGACCTCAATATACAGTCCAACGACCACCAGATTCAGAAGTCAAGCACAACGATAATCAGGGGGGAAACCCGCCTTTACCATACAGCAATACGGTTGTTTTCTGCAAAACAGCTGTTTCGAATCACGTTCAATCAGCGGTCTGGCAAGTAGAGGATTGCCCGTTATCTTACCTGCCGATATCACTGGGCTCTGTCTGCGCCCGGATCGTGGTATCGGCAGGCTTCTCTCATGGTATGGACTGGGCAGCCTGGTCACTGATTACTGCCCACTCAATTTAAACTGCTGATTCGGGTTAAGTTGTCCTGGCGATCATGTGTATTCAGCAGATATACGGAATTAAGCCGTTGCTATTTAACTGCATCAGACAGCTTGCTGCCAGCCTTGAAGCGAGGAACTTTCCTTGCCGGAATTTTAATGTTTGCTCCGGTCTGGGGATTTCTCCCCTGTCTGGCAGCTCTCTCTTTCACGGAAAAGGTGCCAAAGCCGACCAGTGTGACTTTGTCATCTTTTGATAAAGCCTTGGTCACGGAATCCATGAAAGCATTCAGGGCCTTCTCAGCGGCTGCTTTACTAATACCCGCTTCTGCTGCCATGTTATCAACCAATTCACTCTTGTTCATGTTTCTCCTCCTTCTTTAGTTGTTAGGCCTTGCAAACAAGCTAAATCCTAAAATAAAAAATGATTTAACCAAACATATATATATTGTCAAACCTTAATTTTAATTATTTAGCTCCCAATCCCTTAATTGATGGTACTTTAAAGCCGAATTTCCGATACAAACTGATCTGGAATTAAAATGAAAAGTCCACGAATGAAAATCGCAACATCTATTCAACCAACTGTTATTGTTGCATTAATAAAACAAACCCTCAAATTTCAACATTCGGCCTTCCCGATACAGTAAGGAAAACCTGCCGGTGGACGGACTCAGCAAAAAAATTTCCGATTTTTCTGCGCAAGACCGGATCCCCTACCCTGCAGTAATCCCCGTCCATCAGCGATATCACCACCCCATCTTCGCCATATTTTACCCGGCATCCGGCAAAACCAAGTGCGGTCATAAATTCTTCCCCACAGGCTATCCATTCCATCTCGATCTCGGTAATCGGTCTGCCATATTTTATCCTGGTGGCCAAGCAGGATTCCGAAGGCTTATCCCAGTTGGGAAGCCCAAGATCACGAGCCAGGCATCTGACCTCCTTCTTGTTTAGAGAAGCCTCTATTAAAGGGGTTTTGACACTGAGTTCTCGCATGGCTTTCCCGCCCGGCCTGTCCTGGGATAGATCATCAAGCTGACTGGCATCAAGCAGGGAGTACCCGGAGGGGATGGATTCCAGAAACCCGGTGTAAATATTCTTCTTACAATGATAACAGCGGTCTGGTGGATTGGCCACGAATTCAGGCCATGACAGGGGATAGTAATCCTTGATCAGCAACATTACTCCAATTTCTTCTGCAAGATCACGCACCATCTGCCTGGTGCCTTCTTTCTGAAGAACGGAGCTGCCATGAACGGCCACAACATTGTCACCGAGGGTCATCCTGGCGACCTTCAGAAGGAGAGTGCTGTCTACTCCTCCTGAAAAGGCCACGGCCGCCCGGCCGAAGTTCTTGAGGAGATCTCTCAGGATCTCATATTTCATTCTAACTGTCCGGCAGATGTTGTACAGGCTCCGTTAAGAGAAACTTCCCTTTTTCTATCCATTCTTTCAAAGTACCGGCTATTTCCCGGGCTCTCACCAGACTGGACAAAGGAGCTGTAGAGACTTCCATACCTTCTATTTCGATACTGCCGCTTTTAAGCTCTGCATAACTGACTTCCCCATAGCTCTTCACAACCCCATGAGGATAGTCGTAGGAGTAGTCCACCACCTGGGTGTAAATTTCCTCATCTGATACACCTGTGTATCTGGCCATCTGTTCGTTAAGGATGGGGATGGGGATGCCTATCCCAACCGCCAGACTTGTTCCGTATCCCTGCATACTGACCCCTTTCAGCCAACGGTTCTCCATGCCCTTTAAGTCACCCTGAACCATCAACGTTCCGGCGGGCCTTTTCGGAGTTCCATTATCCGTCCTTGGAACAGAAGGATTATGCTGGGTTCCATGCCAGGTAACGTATCCCACCCCACCACCGAGAAAGATCCTGGTCCCCAGACCTATCGTCGCATAGAGAGGATCATTCAACAACGGACTCAACTGCCCTGCGCTGCAGTAATTGGCATTCTTTCCATTGGGCCGAAGGGTTCCCATATAAGTGTATATGGTTCTGTTGGAGAGATTTATCCCACAATTATAGTTCTGGTAGCAATTACGGGGATTGGCCAGTACCGCATAGGGGAGATCGTCAAGGGTTATCTCCTTCTCTATTCCCTTATTAGGATAGCAATCGGTGCCATAGGAGGTGGCCTTGAGACTGATCACCCTGCCGGCTACCAGATCCTCTATGACATGACCACCGCCATACAGAAATTCACCGGGATAGACCTTGTTTAGAGGATCATGTTTGGCAACTTCGGTAGCTCCCAGATAACCGTCAAGAGCGGCCAGTCCAGCATAGGCCCGAACGTTATTCAGCCATAACCTGGTAACTTTTATTGCTGGTGAAACCGCCCCTATGTTAACAAAAATTCCAGAGGAGCACATGGGTGAGAACGTTCCGGTGGTTACGACATCGACCCTGCGAGCCGCTTCTTCGGGACCGCTGTCACGGACTATATCCGTCATCTCTTCAGCTGTAACTACAACCGCCTCTCCGGATTTGATTCTGGCATTTATTTCTTCATACGTTTTGTTGACCTTGAAATCAGTCATCGAGATACACTCTCCTGAAAGGAATTGGAAGATGCCGGCCGGCAAGGCAATGGAGCAAGGCCCTGTTTCCGTACTTGATGCTGTCCCATACTTGACTTGGAAGCGGAGGGGATTTTTGTCCACCTGCAGGGCAATGTGGCGTGTTCCGGCAAACAAATATTAACTGGACAGTTTGGAATATTTAGAAAAACAGGGTAGAATACTTTTTTATTTTTTGCAAGACAGGAAAATGTTAACCTGCCGGCCTGTTCCCGATAGAGCAACAACCATCTTTCAGCAAAACCAGGGGCTGATTCCAATAACTGAAAATAAACAAACCAACCCATAAAATGAATGACAATAACAAGTCGAATATAGACCCCATACGTGAAAGAATCGATGAGATAGACAGTACTATCCTGCGACTGATCAAGGAGAGACTGAAATACGCCAAAGAGATCGGCCAACTCAAGTCACTGGAAAAAAGGGCAAAATGGGATCCCCTCCGGGAAAGACAGATATATGACCGCCTGCTTAAGGAAAATAACAATGAATTTCCGGAAGCTCCCTTGATTTCAATCTTCCATGAAATCATAACAACCTGCCGACTTTCTCAAAAGAGTATCGAGGTAGCCTATCTGGGACCGGAGGCCACGTTTTCTCATCAGGCTGCCGTCAAATACTTCGGCCATTCCGCCAATTATCGCCCCATAGAGACCATCGAAGACATATTCGATGAGGTGGAACGGGGCAGGGTACAATACGGCATGGTCCCGGTAGAAAACTCCATAGAAGGATCAGTCACCTCTTCACTCGATGCTTTCATGCAGACAAAGGTAAAAGTTTGTGGCGAAGAATACCTGGACATCAATCACCATCTGGTTAACCAGACCGGCGACCTCAGGGATATCAAACTGGTAGCCTCCCATTCCCAACCACTGGCCCAATGCCGGAAATGGCTGAGAAAAAATCTGCCCGCTGTCCCCACTCAAACGGTGATCAGTACCGGCATCGCCGCGCAGATGGCGGCCCGGGATGGATCTGTCGCAGCCATTACGAGCGCCCTCTCAGTCAAAACCTATCATCTTCAGATTGTGGTAAAGGGTATTGAAGATTACCGGGGAAACACAACCCGCTTCCTTCTGATCGGCAAGGAATTTCCTGCCAAAAGCGGCAGGGACAAGACTTCTCTGCTCCTGGGACTGCTTGACCGCCCCGGAGCCCTGAATGAAATTCTCAACATTCTGGCCCGGCGCAATATAAATTTAACCAGAATTGAATCTAGGCCGGTCAAGGGAGAGCCAGGCAAGTACCTGTTTTTTATAGATATGCTTGGCCATATGGAGGACGGGATAATCACTGAGGCCTGTGAAAGACTCAAGGAAAGTTGCTCATATTTCGAATGGCTGGGCTCATATCCCAGAGTTGGAGAACAGTAAATCATCCCCCGATATGCGACATCTCCCCATGACAGTTCCGAGGCTGCCCGGGAAGAAGGTCATGCCCCCGGGGCTTATCCATTATGGCCTGGAGCAGGATATCCTTGATGGTTCGGTCGTCTGCTCCCCTTCTTACAGCGAACCTGAGATCAATTTCCTTATCGGATAACAGGCAGGATCGCAGTTTCCCATGGGCAGTGAGGCGCAATCTGTTACAGCTGGCGCAAAATTTGTGACTGATCGGACTGATAAAACCGACCTTTCCTTCACGGGCCGGCCCGCTTCCTCCATCCTCCAGCAACTGGTAGACTGTGGCCGGCCCTTCCAATTCATTGCCAGTCCGGCGGATTAATGCTCCCACCCCTTTCCTGATCATATCTTTTATTTCCGAAGAAGAGATATACCTGTCGTGGTTCTCTGAATATGTTGTTCCCAGAGGCATGTACTCTATAAAACGGACCTGAATATCATGGGAAAGTGCAAGCCGGGCAAAATCGAGAAACTCGTCATCATTGACACCCCGAAGAGCGACAACATTTATTTTCACCTTGAAAAAGCCTGTAGAAAGAATGCCCATGAGCCCCTGCCATACCTGGTTAAAACAGTCCCTGCCCGTGATTTCCAAATACCTTTTCCGGCACAGTGTATCAAGACTGATATTGATCTTGCTGATTCCGGCCTCATAAAGGTCACTGGCATACTGTGCCAGATAGACTCCGTTGGTTGTCAGACGAACATCCCGCAAATCTGGCAGTAAAGTCAGCTTCTTAACAAAAAAACCCACATCCGGCCTGACCAGAGGTTCGCCGCCGGTCAATCTCACTTTTTGTATCCCCAGGTCCACCGCCAGGGAAGTAATTCGGAGCAGTTCTTCGTAGTTCAGAAGCTCCACATGAAACTGTCCGGCACTACTGGTCTTCGGGGTGCAGTAAAGGCATCTGAGGTTGCACTTGTCAGTGAGTGAAAGGCGGAGATAGGAGACAGAACGGGCAAAATTATCCCGCAAATTGTTGACTTCATCTATTCCATTGTCTGTTATCCGGTCTTGTGCTATTCTGTTCATTTTCTGAATTCAGGTCAAAAATCATGGTGGAGACAACCATTAGATATTTCCCATTAAATATACAATAACAGACGGTTAGCCCTGACCCCACTGTCCGGCATTGTTGGCTATGTAAAAAGTAATCCTGAAACGATAAACTGTAAATGAAAAATGATTATACTGGGAATTGAATCTTCCTGCGATGAAACAGCAGCCGCGATCATGGAGGACAACAAGAAGTTGTTGTCTGAAGTGGTTAATTCGCAAATAAATATACACGGCCAATACGGTGGAGTGGTTCCGGAACTTGCTTCCCGGAAGCATATGGAAAATATCCATCCTGTAGTAATGGAGGCAC
This sequence comes from Desulfobia sp., assembly GCA_041641775.1. Taxonomy (GTDB): domain Bacteria; phylum Desulfobacterota; class Desulfobulbia; order Desulfobulbales; family SURF-16; genus JAWLDV01. Next base: position 16,071 of record JBEPXR010000016.1, read on the forward strand.
TCAACCAGGCTGGACTCAGTCTGCAGCAGGTTGACGGCATTGCTGTGACCAGAGGACCCGGTCTGATAGGATCACTTTTGATCGGAGTATCATTTGCCAAGGCACTTGCCATGGTCGGCAACATCCCCTACACCGGAATAGACCACATGGCAGGACACCTCCTCTCCGTTCTGCTCAGCGACAAAAAGCCCTCCTTTCCCTACCTTGCCCTTGTCGCTTCCGGAGGACATTCCTCAGTTTACCTGGTCAGCGAACCCCAAGACTATAAACTGCTGGGACAGACCAGGGACGACGCCGCAGGTGAGGCCTTTGACAAGGTGGCCAAAATTCTTGGCCTGGGGTATCCCGGTGGTCCTATAATTAGTCAACTGGCTTTAGACGGAGACCCTGAAAAAATCTCTTTCCCCCGCTCATGGCTTGAGCCCGACAGTTATGATTTCAGCTTCAGCGGCCTGAAGACCGCGGTAGCCAATTATGTCAACAACAATAAGATGTTGGGTCTATCGCCGGAATTTCCGGATGACCATAAGGAAAGTCCCCCAGCTATTTGTGACATCTGCGCATCTTTCCAGGAGGCGGTTGTTGACGTTCTCACCGAAAAAACCCTACGGGCTGCTCTGCGCTATCAAACCGGGAATGTCGTGCTCTGTGGAGGTGTGGCGGCGAATAACAGGCTGCGAAAAATAGTTGAAAAAAGAGGACAGGAACAAGGTTTGAAGGTGTATATGCCTCCGGTTGAATACTGCACTGACAATGCAGCAATGATCGCTCTTGCCGGTTATTATTACCTGCCCGAAAACAGTCTGTACAGATATGACATGGACGTTTATTCGAGAACGGCTTCGGCAAGCTGTGATCCAGCCTAACCCGCCTTGCGATTCGGCAGCCAATCCTGTCCACCCAATATCGAGAAAGCACCATGACAGTAAGCAGATTTTTCAAGTTTCACTATCTGCGTTTCCAGCGCCTTCGAGGAACTCCGGAAGAGGTCGCCCGCGGTATAGCCATAGGAGTATTCATCGGCATAACTCCAACCATACCTCTTCATACTGTTCTGGTTCTGTCGATCACCATTCTTTTCAGGGCAAGCAAGGTCGCCGGTCTCCTGGCTTCATGGGTGGTCAGCAATCCCCTTACTTTTTTCCTGCAATACTACTTTTCCTGGCGTATCGGCTCCTTCCTTCTGCCCTATGAAGTCTCCTGGGAACAGGTCCACGAGATCATCGGCATCGTTTCGGGTCATGGCGGCTTCCAGGCCACCATAGGGGAACTTGGGAGACTCGGAGGATCCGCCATCTCAGTCATGGTGGTGGGGGGCGTAGTGCTCGCTCTTCCTTTTGCAATTCCCAGTTACTATGCCGCTCTCTGGTTTTTCAAGAGAAGAGATCGCCAAAAAATTCACAGGAGAAAAATGAGAAATCAATTGCCTTATAACAGCGGTTGAACCTCCACGGCATGAATCTAAAGGAAATAAGACATATACTCAGCCGCGAAGATCTGGCCCCCTTGAAACAGCTCGGACAAAATTTTCTCGTCCATAGAGCTACCGCCGGGCGCCTTATACGTGAGGCAGGCATCTCCGAAAATGATAACATAGTTGAACTCGGCGTAGGACTTGGTTCTCTGACCCGGCTCCTGGCCATGGAAGCGAACCGGGTTACGGGGTTGGAACTTGACCGGGGGCTTATCAGGTGGCATGAGGAAGCGAAAATTCTTCCGGACAACGTCCGACTTCTCCACCAGGATATGTTAAAGGCCGATCTCAAGGGCCTGGCCGTTGACGAAGGCGCCCCACTCAAAATCGTGGCCAATCTGCCCTATTCCATTGCCAGCCCCCTGGTCTTCAAGCTTATCAAAGAACGCCGACATATAGAGTGGGCCGTACTCATGTTCCAGAAAGAAGTCGCCCTGAGGCTCCGGGCATCTCCAGGAACCAGAGAGTACGGCATCCTTTCGGTCCTGCTCTCAGGCTGCGCCGAGGTGAGAAAATTGTTCGACCTGGGTCCGGCGGAATTTTATCCACGGCCCAAGGTCTATTCACAGGTATTAAAAATCAGATTTCAGCCTGCCCCAGACCGGGCAAAAACGTTGGCCGATCATAATGAAGAACTCCTGATCAAAATCGTGAAGAGTGCTTTCCATAAAAGACGCAAAACCATTGCCGCAGCCCTTGCCAATTCATCCCTGATCAATTTTCCCAAGAAAAGCATTCTCCATGCTCTCGATCAGGCTGGCATTGACCCCAAAAGACGGGCCGAGGAGCTGACTATCGAGGATTATGCCGCTCTGACAGAACAGCTTTCCAGCTGATGCCTCCTCAATGTTTTCGATTCCCCGCGAATCTGTCAACTCCTCTGTACCGAGGTTTCAAAGCTTGACGCAGTCTGTTTTATGATAAAATTGACCCTGTCCACTCTTTACAAAACGAATACCTTCCAGCCCCGAAGGGTTTGTTCTGGATTGGCCGTAAATAATCTCTAAGGGATCACTAATCATGCAAAATTTTGTCCTCTACAACCCTACGACCGTTATATTTGGCGCCGACACTTCCGAACAGATCGGAGAAGAGGCTGGGAAACTGGGGAGCAATTGCCTCCTGGTCTTCGGTGAAAAAAGTCTTAAGAGGAATAACCTTTACAACCGTATCAAGGACTCTCTGGCTCAAGCCGGGCTGGACGTGATTGATCATGGTGGAATTTCCTCAAATCCCGGTTTGCAGCAAGTTCGGGAAGGAATTGCCA
>JBEPXR010000017.1:0-6778 GCA_041641775.1 Desulfobia sp.
AAGCGGTTAATCCCAAGAAGCTCCAGGCCGCGAGGTTATGCAGCGAAACGGCTTTCCGAAATCCCAGCCAGTCCATACTGCCATGGACCTCAAAGCCGGTGACCATGAGCATGATTATCAATAATGCCTGCAGCCAGTGCCATAATCGTTCAAATTTTGTGTAGAGATACATTTTTTCCTGCATAGTACAATCCCGTTAGTGGCGGTTTATTTTCTCTTTTTACTCAGCCAGAATCTCAGAAGACCGTGTAGTGAAACAAAGGCTGCGGCCAGAAGCACCGAGAGCCAGCCCAGTCTGTCCAATTGAACCGACACGTCGCGGCCGGGCATATAAAAGGAATTGAGCCCGGCCAACCTGCCGTTTTTCCTGTGGCAGGTCTCACATTCCAAAGCCTGCTCAGCCGGAGGGATCATGTGGGACAGGGGCCAGTAGGTGGCGGTGCTGACAAAATTGACTTCTCCGCTGAAGTCGAGACCTGCTGCGGCCATTCCCGCGGCCGCCGACTTCTGCCAGTCAAAATCCTGCCAGTACGCCCCGCTGCCTTTGGGCCCGAAAAGCTTCGGAACGATGATGATCCTGTTAACCGGATCGTAAGGCTGTTTTCCCTGATGAACCTTGAATGGAAATATCCTGGAGGCGTTGTCTGTCGGGTTGCCCAGAGGTCGGTTCAGAGGGATGGGCTGTCCGGGGTCGACTTCCTCTCCAGGCCGGACGTAGCTCATGGTGCCGTTATACCAGAAGTAATTCGGAATCAGATTTTTCTCCCAGGCCATCTCCCCTTTTTTGGTGTGATAGGTAATACTTCCGGCCTCGTCTTTTTCGACCAGATAACCGCCACTGTCTGTGAAAACACCAGCCCGGGACCAGTCCCATTGCACTTTGGTGGGATTGCTCCTGGCAAAGACGGGGATGTGGCAGGTCTGGCAGGCCACCTTGTCGGTGTGGTCGTTGAGTTTCGGTGTTTTGGTGTGGGGGCTGGCGCTGTGGCAGGATTCACATTTTAACCTGTTGCCGTCGTCCCTGGGAAGGGCGAGTTCAGGCTTCCCCGGTGATCGGCGGGTATAGCGGCGACCGGTAATTTTATGCCGATCGGTCCTGTGGCAGTCGGTGCATCTGAAGTTCAGACCAGACTCATCCATATGGATGTCAAGAGATCTGGCAGGATTGACCAGGGAAGAGTCCAGATCTCCGTGCTTGACGTTGTTGCCGCCGCCCCCGTAAAAGTGGCAGGCGCCGCAGTTCTCTCTATCCGGAAGTCCCACATGCCGGGCGACATGGGCGAGATCCACGGACTTGAAGGTTTTTCCTCCGAACTTCTTATCTTCATAAACCGGTTCGCCGCAGTCGGTGGGGAATTTTTTATAGGTCCCGGTGGTATCATGGCATATCAGGCAGTCCACATTTTCTTCCGAATCGAAATCAAAAGAACTGTCTTTCCAGCCGTACCCGGGATGGCAGCTGGTGCACCTGCACCAGTTGGACTTTGTGCTGATTCAGAAGTTGTTCAGGGCCTGCTTCTTGCCCAGATTATCCTCCCAATCCCAGGTCCAGTGTATGGAGTCGTGAACCTGTTTAGCGGCTTCGGTATGACAGCCCAGACAGGCCCTGGTGACTTCCTGCCCGTTGGTGAAAGTTTTCTTAAGGGCTTTAAAGCGGGTGTGATCGGCGGTAGTTGGCGGAATGTTTTTCTTCTCGGTTGCCTGACAAGTAACGGTTCCGGAGAAGAACAGCACCAGCCAAGCTGCCAGGCCGACAGCCAGGGAACTGCTTATTTTGCGTTTTTTAATCATAACTGGAAACCTTATATTTTTTTCAGTCAATCACCGATCCAGGGCCATGTTGATGGAGTTTCGTTTATCCATCTCTTCCCGAAGCCCCTCTCTGATAAGGCGGGCACCCTGCATGAACTTGCTGTTGGCCAGCCTGTAGTAGATCGTCCGTCCTTCCCGTCTGGTGCTGACCGCACCCTGGTCCCGCATGATTCGCAGATGCTGGGAGATATTGGGAACAGCAACCTCCAGCTCTCCGGCCAGTTCGGTAACCGTTTTTTCTTCTTCTCCGAGGAACCAGAGGATCTGCAGTCTGATGGATGAGGAAAAGATGCTGCAGAAGTTGGCGTGGATATCAAAGATGATTTTCTCGTCTGCTGATAGTGTCATGGCAGGGCACCTGTTTGGATATATTACTATTGGTTATTATTTTCATAATAATGTATTTGCATAGTTTTGCAAGTAAATAAATGATATATCCTAAAACGGCAGATGGTCTGTACCATTGTTTCCGGTTTTTCAGGAAGGAAGAGCTGGCGGTCTTCCTTTCTCGGACCCCGGGCATAATTGTGATGGGCGGTGATTGATTTTGAATTTATATTTCTTTATAATTAAATAAAGGCGTTATCCAAAAAAACGAGATGATGAAAATCGAGGCCACATAGGATTGCATCATCTCCACCACAAATTTCTGACCTAATATACCGTAATGGATGAAAAAAAATTACAGCAGGAACTGCAGTCCCAGGTCCATGAGAAACTTCTCCCCCTCTTCAGCAGGTACGGTGTCGATTTCAGCGGCCTGGAATCCGTTCTGAAATGGAAGCCCATCGTACTGATGATCGGCAATTACTCTTCAGGTAAGTCGACCCTGATCAATGAGCTTCTGGGCCAGGATATCCAGCGAACCGGCCAGGCCCCCACCGACGATTCGTTCACCATCATCACCTCCGACCCGGATGAGGAGGCGGCGGAAATTACCGGCGCCACTCTGGTTAATGACGACTCTCTGCCTTTCCGCCCTTTCAAGGTTTACGGGGAAAGGTTCATCTCGCATTTCTCTCTGAAGCAGGTGGACAGCGAGATTTTAAACAACATGGCTATAATCGACAGTCCCGGGATGCTTGACTCCGTGACTGAAAAAGATCGGGGCTACGAATTTCTTACCGTCCTGGGAGAATTTGCCAGGCTGGCCGATCTGGTGGTGCTGATGTTTGATCCCCACAAGGCGGGGACCATCAAGGAGACCTATAACGCCATCCGTTCCACCCTCCCGGAATCTTCGGCGGAGGACAGAATCGTCTTTGTGATGAACAGGATTGATGAGTGCGACAATCTGAGTGATCTGGTCAGGTCCTTCGGCGCCCTCTGCTGGAATCTCTCCCAGATGACGGGACGTAAGGATATCCCTTACGTCTATCTGACCTATGCTCCTTCCGTGGCCAGATCAACCGAGCAGCTGGCTTCCTGGGAAGGGGAGCGGGAGGACCTGAAAAGAAAGATTCTCAAGGCCCCGAGTTTCCGGATTTACCATATCCTGGAAGATATAGATCATCAGGTCAGCCGGCTCGAATTAGTCTGCGAGGCCATGGTCGGATTTGCGGCAAAGGGCAGAAAGCAGGCGGTCCAGACCGGAAAGGTCGTGCTGCTGATCGGTCTTCTGTTCTTTTTCATGTTCGGCCTTGTCTGCAGGCTCCTCTTTGGCGTCCCTGAAGAGACACTCCTGGGAGGCCTGCTGGGTCAGCACCCTCTCAGCGCCGGCCATCTGGTCTTTCCCCTTATCGGTGCTGCCCTGGTGGTGTTCTTCGGCTGGTTCTGGTTCAGCAGGGTCAGTTTTCAGAAATTGAGAAAGACCTGGAGTGAGCGTTGCGAGGAGTTGATAACCCTGGATACCGCCTACAAGCGGGACATCTGGCGAAGCGTTGAAGATCATGCCAGGAAGCTGGTAAGCCGGTCACCTCTCGGGGAAATATGGTCCCGTCATACCGGCAACCTGAAGCAGATACGCCGCTTTCTCCATGAGAACCTCAAATCGTATTACCAGAAAATCAAGAGCAGGGACATCGAGTAGATCCGAGTGGATACAGTTAAAAAATCCACCAGTCTGAATCTTCTTCTTCGGCTGGCTCATTCTCACCTGCCGCTGGTTGAGAGCCCCTGGTTCCTTCGAAATTCGTGCGCTGGATGACCGCGCCTGTCAAATCGGCTCCGGTCAGGTCCGCCTCCTGGAAGTCCGCCTTGACCAGGTAGGCATCCTTCAGGTCCGCCTCAGCCAGGTTGGCTTCTCTGAGGCTGGCCCAGTGCAGGTCAGCAGCCTGCAGGGTTGCCCGGGTCAAAGTCGCTTCGGAAAGGTCGGCGTCAACCAGACGGGCCCCTGACAGATCTGCGCCCTCGAGATCCGCTTCCCCGAGCAGGGCCAGTTCCAGGTCGGCGCCTGCAAGGACGGCGTTTTTCAGGACAGCGCCCCGGAGATCGGCGCCTTTCAGGTTTGCCCTGGAAAGGTCGGCTCCTTCCAGGTTGCTGTCTCTGAGGCTGGCCCCCTCCAGAACGGCTCCACCCAGATTGGCACCCTCGAGATCGGCACCGTCCAGGTCGGCTCCCGCCAGATCCTCTCCTCTGAGATCACAGTCCACGCATTCATTGTCTTCAAGGAGATGACGCAGCTCTGCTTTCAGGGGCTCCGGCTCTATATCGCCGGCAGCAGTGTCTTCCCGTTCCCCATCGCCGGAAAAGAGGAAGCTGTACCAGCGCGCTTTTTCCCCCTCCTCTGGAGCAGGGCGTGACCTGGAAATTGCCGGTTTCAGCAGGGCTTCGGAATTGGCTTCTGCAAGTATTTCCAGGGAAAAATCATGGCCGCCGCTCCCGCCGAAGAGCAGGTAGGATTCGTCGTCTCCAACCATATTGTAGCATGTCATCTGATCCGGCTGCCAGTCGGTGAACTTGAAGCAGAACCTGTCGTCATCTGCGAGCCGCCAATCTCCCCTGTCACGCTCTCCCTGCTCGTTTTCAGCCTGCAGTCTACCGTCGGGGGAGAATGTAATCTGTGCTTCGTAGAGTTCATCCCAGCTGGTGAGCTCCACAGTGGCCCCGGTCAGAGTCCGGCGTATTTCCTCCCTGGTCAATTGGGATCCTTCTTCCTGCAGGGCTTCCTCAATCTGAAGCCTCTGGCTGCAGCCGCTGAACAGGGAAAAGATGATCAGGCAACATCCTATGATGCGGAAACGGTTCATATTTTTCTCCATAAATATCAGTATACAGGGATAAGGGGCGCTCTTGTACAATGCCAGGTGCGGAAGATTCTTTTCGATCCGGGAATACTACCTGATCTTCAGGGCAAGTTCAATGGGCTGGTGGTCGGAGCTGGTGATTTCGAAATGGCAGGCGGAAGATACGATGTCTATGTCCCTTACGAAGACATGGTCTATGGCTTTTCCCATGTAGCGCGATCTCCGGTCCGGGTAGAAGGTCGCGGCGTCCATGCTGAGATTGGCCGTCATTCTTTGCAGGAAATGGGATCGCCGAGAAAGCCAGGTATTAAAGTCACCGCCCAGGAGGACCGGTCCCTGGTGGTTTGCTATTATCTCCTCGAGCTGGAGCATCTGCTGGCTGAATTTCGAGATCCCCACAAAATTTATGGCGTGGACATTCAACACCAGCAGCCAGTCCCGTTTTCCCTCCACCTGATAGAGGGTGCCCAGCGCCATTTTGGGGAGGCGCACCAGGGGTTCGGCACTGGGGGATCTGAGGTAGAATATCTCCAGTGGTTCAGCCTTCGATCCCGTCATGACCCCTGCTTCGGCGGTGGTAAGGCGGGAAGTAAAGCCGGTGGCGAGGTGCCAGCAGAGGGCATTGGATTTCTTCAGGGTTTCGATCATGATTTCCCGAAGAAAAGCTTCCTGGAGAAGGACCAGATCTTTGTGCCAGGCAAGATACTGGAAATCAGCTGCCCAGGCCGGACGTCTGGCCTTGTAGATGTTCCAGACCAGAACGCGGAGACTGCCGGGGAGTTCCACGGTGCAGCTCTTCCCAAAGGTGGTCAGGACATTTTTTTGTTTCGGGACCTTGTGGGTAATTCCTTTCATGGTAATTTTCTGGACCCACCTTGTTTCAGATCGTAATCCGCCTTCTGCTTACTGCCATTATGTTCTCAGATTGAGCCGGCCTCGGTTTTTTCACTGATCCGTCCTCCCCTGAGATCAAGGATGCGGTCGGCCTGTTTCAGGGAGGACGGGCGATGAGCGATGATAATGGCGGTTCTCTCGGACAAAGTTTTGGTAATGGCCTCTTCCAGGAGGCGTTCGGCTGGAGTATCTATGTTTGAAGTAGCCTCGTCAAGTATCAGAATCGCAGGGTCCCTTGCCAGCACCCGGGCCAGGGACAGAAGCTGGCGCTGGCCGGCGGAGAGTTCAAGCCCGCCTTCTCCAATTACAGTATCCCATCCCTGGGGGAGTTTGTCTATCAGGGAAGACAGATTTGCCATTTCAACTATTTCCTTAAGCCTCTCTTCCCCTATTTGTCTGTCAAGAACGATGTTTTCCTTCAGGCTTGCCGGGAGAATAAATACATCCTGCATGACCAGGCCTATCTGTTTCCTGACCCAATTGGCGGAAAGGTCGGTCAGGCGATAATCATCCAGGTAGATGGAGCCTTCCTGGGGTTCGTAAAACTTTTCCAGCAGATTGATCACGGTGGATTTGCCTATCCCGGTGGGGCCTCGGAGCGCCACTGTTTCTCCGGCATGGATGGTGAAGGATGCCTCCCGGAGTATCGGACTGCCGGGAGTGTAAGCAAAAGTTACTCGGTCGAATCTGATATTGCCCTCCAGGTCATCCGGAGGATCCGGTCCTTCTTTCTCCTCATGACCGGCCTTGGTGTCCAGCAGTTGGAAAATGCGTTCGGAAGAGGCAAGGGCCGACTGCACAATAGAGTACTTCTGGGAGAGTTCCCGCATGGGCCGGAAAAAGAGGCGCATATAGGCGAGAAAGGCCACCAGTTCACCGATGGTCAT
>JBEPXR010000017.1:6788-18324 GCA_041641775.1 Desulfobia sp.
ATGGTCATCTGTTGCGCCATGACTTTGTGGCCTCCATACCAGATAATAAGTGCTGTGGTGGCCATGCTGAAAAATTCCAGGGAAGGCATGAAGACGGCGAAAATTTTGATCTGTTTCATAGCCTTTCTGAAATAGGTCTGATTCCGGTCGACGAAGCGTTGATGGGTGTCTCTTTCCCTTGACAGGCTGTGAATCAGAGCGATCCCTGAGATGGATTCCTGGAGAAACCCGTTTATCCTGGCCAGTTCCGTCCTGATTTCTCTGAAGATGAAACGGGACAGGCGGCTGAACCAGACAACGGTCAGGGCCACAAAGGGCAGCAGCAAAGAGATCAGGCAGGCCAGCTTGAAATTCATCACGAACAGGATGATCAGAATCCCGCCGAGCTGAAGAAAATCGTTGAAAAGCGTGACGATTACCGAAGTAAACATCTCGTGGAGATTGGAGATGTCGTTGGTCAGCCTGGTGACCAGCTTTCCCGAGGGATTCCTGTGATAGAAGTCGAGATCGAGGCTCTGCAGGTGGCCGAATAGCCGGCACCGCAGACGATGCATGATGTTCTGTCCCGTCCACTCCAGAACCAGGGCCTGGGCAAAGGCAGCGCCAAAAGCAACCAGGGCTACAACCGCAAAAAGAAGCGAGAGCTCGGTGACTCCCGAAAGCCGCTGACCGTCAGAAAGGGAGCTGTTCATGACATAGTTGTCCACCCCTTCCTTGAGCAGGGCGGGCAGACTGAGATTCGCCCCAGTCACAAGAAGAGAGAGAAGGACAGCAGCTGCGATAGACCACCACCAGCCGAAGGTGAACCGCATTATTTTCCGCCAGAGGCTGGAATCGCCGACCATGGCCAGCTGGTCTTCTTCAAAATAACCGAAATCGTAGCGTCGCAAGTGTTCTCGTGGGTAATGGGTGTCGGTTGCCGTTTCAGTCAGGATGTCAACATCTTCCGGTAATACCGGTTATCTCTTCCCAGCTCCTCGTGGGTGCCGATGCCACTGACCCGGCCTTCCTCCATAACAATGATTTGATCGGCAAGCTCAAGGGGTGCCCATCTGTGGGATATCATGATGCAGGTTTTCTTTTTCAGCCAGGGGGAAACCGCCTCCATGATCCGTTTTTCGGTTTTAAAATCAACAGCGGAAAGACCGTCATCGATGATTACATAGGGGCGGTCAAGAATCAGAGCCCTGGCCAGGGCCAGACGCTGCCTCTGACCGCCCGAAATGGTTACTCCCTTCTCTCCCAGCCGGGTATGATACCCTTCGGGCATCTGCATAATTTCTTCATGGAGGAAGCAGGCCCTGGCGATTTCCTCGATCTCGTCCTGATCGGCGTCAGGGCGGCCGAAGCCAATATTGGCGGCAATGGTATCTGAAAAGAGAATGGTATCCTGGGCAACGTAGGCAATAGCCTGTCTGACCTTGGAGATTTCCAGATCGTTGACATCGAGATCGCCGAAAAACACCATATCTCGGTCAACCGGGTAATTCCGGGTCAGAACCCGGCAGAGCGTGGTTTTTCCGGAGCCGGACGGACCGGTAATTCCCGTTGTTTTTCCGACCCTGAACTGGCAGGTGAAGTCATCGAGAATCAGTCTGTCCTGATTTGGATAGGAAAAAGTGAGGTTTCTGCAGCGGATAGGGCCGCTGAGTACCTTGACCTTTATCGGGCTTCCTGTTTCAACGAGAACCGGTTTTTCTTCCATAACTTCCTGCAGTCTGCCCATTGAGGTCATTCCCCTCTGGAAGATGGTGAGGACCCAGCCAATGGCCATGATGGGCCAGGTCAGCAGATAGATATAGGAAATAAAGGCGACGAATTCACCACCGCTTATCACACCGTTGATGGCCAGACGACCGCCGAAAAGCAGAACAAGCAGAAGGCTGAGATTTCCGGCCAGGGTCGATGCCGGAAACAGGGTTGACTGTACCCTCGCCAGGGCTATATTTTCTTTGATGTAGCGGTCCCCCATTGCAGTGAAACGGGCATCGAACACCTTTTCCTGGGTGTAGGCTTTTATCAGCTTAATGGAGGAAATACTGTTTCTGGCAAACTCGCTCAATCTGGCGAACTGTTCCTGAACCCGGGCAAACCTTTGGTGAAGGCGTTTGGAGAGACTTTTTGAGAGAACGGCCAGGGCCGGCATGGGCAGAATGGCGATGGCAGTCAGGGATGGATTGATATAGGCCATAAAGCCCAGGGCCGCAATGGACATGACCACAGCGTCCAGGCAGGCTACCAGACCTATCCCGCAGGCCATTTGCACCGAGGTGAGGTCATTGGTGGCCAGGGCCATGATCCGTCCGGGGGGAGAACGCTGGAAGTAGGCGGCATCAAGAGAGAGGACGTGATCAAAAAGACGGTTGCGGACCCCTCGCTCTACCAGTCGGGAGAAACCGAGAATGGCGGTCCGCCAGAAGAAGCGGGAGATCACGATAAAAAAAGCGCAGAGCAGTATCCAGGCGGCATAGGTGTTCAGGGCCGAGGCGGAGGCCCCCTCTATTGCCATATGATCGACAGCGGTCTCGATGAATTTGGGCACAGCCAGCTGAAGGCCGTCCACCAGGAGGAGAGCCAGGATGCCCCAAAGAATGCGTTTTTTGTACCTTCTGAAAAAAGGGATGATCAGATTGGTCAATCCCCTTTTCTGGATGCTCGTCATATTAAAAAAAGGCAGTGTCAACGGGGATACCTCCGGGAGGGGAGCCTGGAGTAAAAAGCTTTAATTAAAATCTCTGCTGGGTTGCCAATACCATGCGTTTTTGGCTGACTTCCCCCAGCCGGGTTCAAAGGATAAAGCGCTGAGTATGGAATGGATGCGGTAACCGTTGGCGGCAGAGGAAGTCGCTCGGGTGACAGGACTGGCTGAAAGCGGCACGGGGCTGGTGTGCTTGCAGGATCCCCGTGCCGGAGGCCTTATTTATTTATAATTTCTTCAATATCGGATTCCAGTATGGAATGGGGGGCATAGCCGGGATAGTTCTTGACCACCTTGCCGTTTCTGTCCACCAGAAAGGAGACCGGTATGCCGACAATACCTCCGAAATCCCTGGTGACCTGATTATCGGACATCAACACAGGGTAGTTAATTCCGGTTTTTTTCATTATCCTGCGAACCAGTCCGGGACCGTCGTCCACGGAGATGGCTATGACACTGAATCCCTTCTCCCCGAATTTATCCTGGAGGTCGATAAGCGAAGGTATTTCCCGCATACAGGGCGGACACCAGGTCGCAAAAAAGGTAACCAGTTTAACCTGGTCTTCGAATTTGCTGCTGTCTACGACTTTACCGCTTTCGGCGCTTCGCAGGGTGAAGTCCGGCATCATGACCGCCAGGGCTCCGGTAGAGCAGAATATGAGGGAAAGGGATATGATGAGCGCGACGACGAGTTTCTTTCTTGTAAGGCTGTGTTTTGGCATTGATTTACCTGCTTATCTTGTTGTGCCGTTTGTCCTGCTGCACAGTTGTTGAGAGTTCAACCGGTTCTGCGACCTGTGTATACTGCAGATACCCAAACGGAATTTGTCAGAGTGAGTCCTTGTTAACGTAACTAAGGATAGTATAATACTTTTTATTTTAGATTCCAGAAAACTTACTCAACAAGCTGACCGGCTGTCAATTAAAATCAGGGGTGTCGATCTGGCCTGTCAGGTTGTTTTTTTATGTTTCAACAATCAGGTCAGGCAGTTACATCAATGAGGCTGAAGCTGTCAAGGCTTGCGCGCTGAAGGAGTGCATCTTTCAGCTCCAGTTGAAGATTTTTCCGGCTGAGGAGGCAGCCGAAGGAAACGGTTTCATACCCCAGGGCGCACAAGATGTCTTCGAGCTCGGCGGTTTTTGTCTTCATAAAATCGACGGCCTTCTGATCGGCGAGATGGAACTGTCCGTTCAGGTTCTGGCTGTCACAGGTGACGTGCAGAGAAAGAGGGCCGAGCTTGCTCATATCGAGGAAAAAGTTCAACTCGTAGGATGACTGTCCTGCTTCGCCCTTCCCGCTCCTGCTGAACATCCATTCTCCCCAGCCTGCTTCTTCCTTGAAAAAACAGGGGAACAGGAATATGGAAGGATCTTCTCTGCCCGGAGAACTGGTATTTATCTGCTGATGTTTATCCAGGAAATCCAGGGCCTCGTTGAGCATTTTCCGCAGGGAAGGTGAGAGATTTTTCCATTTAAGGAGATTCTCCAGCTGCTGAACAAAATGCTTCTGCCAGTCTTCCTTCTGGCCGGGATGAAATCCCCCGTATAGAAAGGCCATGATTTTCAGGGCAGTGGGATCGGGCTTGCTTCCCTGGCCGCTAGAGGCCATGCCGGCCAGGATACCGGCCAGGGGAGTTGCTGTTGTGCTGTTGCCGTCCAGGGCATGGCCAGCAAGAAAGGGAAGCAGGCGGTCAAGCAGGCTGTCCGCTCGCTGGGGATTGATGAACATGGACTGCAGGAAATCCTGAATGGCCCCTTTTTGTGAGGCCAGGGAGAGCAAGGGCTCCCTGCCTCCCCGGCTGACTTCAAGCCATATCTGATCACCGGCGGCCAGCTGGACCAGGCTCCTGGCTGAAAGCTCCCGGCCGGCAACATCGAGAAGAACCTTTCCTCCCGGGGTATTGCCGGCCAGCACCTTGGCCTTCAGCAACCGGCCCTGCTGGAAGGTGTCGGGCTCTCTGGAAGGCTTATTGACAGAGCTGGTGGATGCGCTCTCATTCCGGGGGAGAGTTGAGCCGGCGGTAATGGTGGGAATTTTCATGATTCGTGCCTGCTTCGTGCCGGTACCCGATACTCTCAGTTTTCCAGGGGGTGGGCCAGCGGCAGGAAAATTTCAACGGTGATGCCCTGTTCCCCGTGTTTCAGGCGGAATTGTCCCCCGTTTTCCCGGAGAAAACGCTCCAGCATGGTCAGCCCCAGCCCTGTTCCCCGCATTTTGGTGGAAAAGAAAGGTTCCTTGACATGGGAGAGAAAGGAAGTCGGCAGACCGGTGCCGCTGTCACTAATGGCGATGCGCACCTGGTTATCCTCTATTCTGGAACTGACCTTGATAATCCCTCCATCCGGCATCGCTTCTATACTGTTGTTGAATATGTTGATCAGGCCCTGCTGTATCTGCCGGCCGTCGATATGGACAAAGGGGGAGGGTTCCGCCAGGTCCGTTTCCCAGGTTATGGCCTGCCTGTCCATAGTGGTCTGCATCAGGATGAGGGTTTTATGGATCAGGCTGTTGAGATGGGTCTCTTTCTTCACCGCCTCGGAAGGTGTGATAAAGTCGAGTATTTCACTTATGGAGGTCTCCAGGCGATCCACTTCGTTGACAATGACTTCTATGTATTGTTTTATTTCCTTATCCTGACTTCTCTTGGCCAGGATTCTGGCAATGCCTCCGATCGAGGTTATGGGATTGCGGATTATGTGGCCCACCTGGGCGGCCATCCGACCCACGGCGCTGTAACATTCCGCCTGGATCAAGAGATCCTTGTTTCTGTCAAGTTCGTAGGTCAACTCTTGGAGACGTTCTATCTTGTCTTCCATTTCCTTGTGCATCCGGCTCTGTTCGATGGCCAGGCTGGCCTGGCTGGCAAAGAGTTCCAGAAGATGAAGATGACTGTCGGTTATCGGGGCGCCGGTGACGTAGTTGTCCGCGATAATGACCCCGATGGGGCGTTTTGAAGAAAAAAGCGGGGCGACGACGAAGTCTTCGGTGTCGAAGAGTTCGATGAGTTCAAAGGGCTTGCCGCCATCAGCCGTCTTGCCGTCGATGACCTTGAAGCATTTGTGGTTGCGGGCAGCCTGGATCAGGATATTGTCCATGTCGTCCCCGGCTATCTTCAGGGCGCGTATTATCCTGTTCACCCCCCTTTCTCCGCTCAGGCAGTGTGGTTTTACCCGGGCGATGATGTCAAAGAAATCCAGGTTCTGTCGCTGCATGTCCTCCCAGATATGTTCGGCCTGGCTCTTACAGTCAGGGCCGATGGCGAACTGGCCTGACAATGTTCTGCTGTCTTCATCGAACAGGGCCAGAAAGGCCCGGTTAAAGCGCAGGCCCTCCTTGACGGTGATCCCGACCAGCAGGGCGAGAAGAATTTCATCCAGTTCTTTGGTGCCGAGATAGACGGAATTCATTTTGAGCGACAGGTCGTGGAGGAGCTTGATCTGGAACTGGGCCTGTTCAAGTTCTCCCTGGTACGCCCTGTTTTCTATGGAGAGGCGGCGTTTTTTGAGGGTCTTTTCGATAAGAAATATAACCTGGTTGAACTGGACCGGCTTGTTCAGATAGTCTTCCGCGCCCTTGCGCATACAGTCGAGAGCGGTGTTGAGATCCTCTATCCCCGATAACATGACCACGGCGGTCTCCGGGTATTGCCTGGTTATCCGCGGGATCAGGTCCACCCCGTCCGCGTCGGGCAGGTTTATGTCCAGAAGCACCAGAGCCACCTGCTGCGAACCGAGGGCGGCAAACATACCCTCTGCATCAGCCGCACTGGCAACGGGCAGCTCCTGCCGCTCAAAAAATCGGGACATGAACTGGCGCAGGAAGTCATCATCGTCCACGATGAGGATTTTTTCGTTTTCAAAAAGCAGTTGATCGTTGGGAATGGATCGGTATTGCTTCAGTTCGGTTTCCGGATTTTGCATGCTTTGGATAAAGGGTTTCCGGCAGAGATTAATCATATCAAGATCTTCAATTCTTATCCCATAATAAGAAGGTTGCTTGACCCTGTCAATCAAACAGAATATTATGGTCGGGTAATTACCTCCGGGCTCCGACCGTAGTGGGGCGGGTAATTTCTTTTGGCTGGCAGATGCCTTGCTGCAGATTCAGATGAGAGTGACAGAGAAAAGCTGATGGAAGGGCGCTTAAAGAAAATACAGGATTACATCGACAGAATGCCCAGTCTTTCGACCACGGTGTCCAAGGTGATGAAAGTCTGTAATGAGCCTGACACCTCTGCCAACGACCTGAACAAAGTCATTTCCCTCGATCCCGTTCTGACCGGACGCGTACTGAAACTGATCAACTCGGCCTACTACTCCCTCCCCGGCCAGGTAACCTCGCTGACCCGGGCGATAATCATGCTGGGTCAGAACACGGTAAAAAATCTGGTCCTCAGTACAGCGGTCCTCAGCATAATCGGCAGAGAGAGCCGGGCCTCCCTCTCCATGGGGCAGTTCTGGAGTCACAGTCTGGCCACCGGGATAACGGCCAAGAATATTGCGGCCCTCAAGGGAATAGATCCCGGCAATCAGGAAGAATTTTTCGTGGCCGGCCTGTTGCATGATCTAGGAAAGCTCCCCATATCCAAGTGTTTTAAGAATGAATATAAGCAGGTTTTCGAACTGGCCTATCTGCAGCGCTGTTCATTGATCAGGGCCGAGGAAATGGTATTGGGATTCACTCATCAGGACAGCGGCAGAATGCTGTCCGAAAAGTGGGAATTCCATCCCAGGATGGCGATTTGCCTGAGCAGTCACCACGATCTTCCTGTTGAGGAGGGAGAAAATTCCGAACTCCTGAAGGCCGTTGCCGCATCCAACATGTTCACCAACATTTTCGAGATTGGTTCTGCCGGCGACGATATCCAGGAAGTGGTTGATGTTCAGAATATCATTGCCTGTTCGGGGATAAGGTGGCAGGATTTATCACCTTTCGTCCAGCAGGTACCCAAAGAGATAGAGAGCGCCCGGAGTTTTCTTGATATCGTCATTTGAAGTGGTTCCCGTTCAAGACCAGCCAGATGGAATTCATGAATCGATAAATTGGTGACGGCCCCGGCCCGGGAATCTCAACTGAGATATTGGGAGGCTGATCGGGAATAAATAAATCGAGCAACAGGAGCAAGATGCGATGATAGTGAGGTTCTGGGGGGTGAGGGGCTCGATACCAACCCCGGGGATGAGCACGGTTAAATACGGCGGTAATACAGCCTGCATTGAACTGCGGTTCCCGGAACTGGACCGTTTTATTATTATCGATGCCGGTTCCGGGCTCAGAGGTCTGGGAGGATATCTGGCCAGGCACGATCTGCCCCGCGGGCCGATTTCGACCGAGCTGTTCCTCACGCACACCCACTGGGATCACATCATGGGATTTCCTTTTTTCATCCCCATCTTTATCCCTGAAACCAGGCTGAGGATCTATGGTCCCGTGTCCCATGAAACCGAGTCTCTGGCAGAGGTGGTCGGCGGGCAGATGACCTATCGATATTTTCCGGTCAGACATGACGAGCTGAAAGCAAATATTGAATATACCAGTCTGAAGGAAGAGGTTCGGGATCTTGGCGACGGCATCAGGCTGAAAACCAAGTTCCTCAACCATCCGGTGCTCTGTCTGGGCTACCGATTTGAGTACAAGGACAAAGTATTTTGCACGGTGTACGATAATGAACCTTTCCAGAATCTCTTTATCACGGAACCGTCCGACCCGTCCTATGATGAAGCAATGGCCCGGGAAGGGGAAGAAGTTGCCCGGGAGCAGAATGAGGCTCTGGAGAAGTTTCTGGCCGGAGCTGACCTCCTGGTCCATGATTGCCAGTACACCAGAGGGGAATATGAGCAGGGTAAAATCGGCTGGGGACACTCCTGGTTTGAGCATGTCTGCAGTCTGACCAGCCGCAACCGGGTCAAGGCAGTGGCTCTTTTCCATCATGATCCCGACCGGACGGATGAGGAGCTCGACGAATTGTCGACTATGCATTGCGGGGCCGGACAGCATGGAGAAACGGAGATCTTCATGGCCCGGGAAGGAATGGTCATTGAGCTCTGATTCCGGGAACCGGGATTCCGTCGTGATTCTGCAGGGAGTACTGGAGCGGATAACTTTTCAGAACGAGGAAAACGGTTTTACCGTGGCCAGCCTTTCCGAGGAGGGGCGGAAACGGGATCCGGTTACCGTGGTCGGTTGTCTGGCGGGAGTACCCGTGGGATCAACCGTTTCCCTGAACGGCTGGTGGGCAAAGGACAAAAAGTACGGCTGGCAGCTCAAGGTCAAAGATTACCGAATAGAACGGCCCAATACCTTGAACGGCCTGGAACGCTATCTCGGTTCAGGCCTGATCAAGGGCATTGGGCCGAAGTTCGCGTCCCGTATAGTCAAACATTTCGGCCTTGACACCCTTGATATCCTGGAGCGGGACCCTGACAGGCTGGCCGAGGTCCAAGGCCTGGGACGGAAGCGGCTGCAGAAAATCAAGCAGACCTGGCAGGAGCAGAAGAGCATCCAGCAGATTATGGTGTTCCTGCAGGGGCATGGTATTTCAGCCACTTATGCAGTCAAAATTTTCAAGGCCTATGGAGAGAGGGCCATTAACGTCCTCAGGGACAATCCCTATCGCCTCTCCGAAGACATCTGGGGGATCGGCTTCAAAATCGCCGACAGAATCGCCCTCTCGCTGGGAATTCCCATCCGTGATCATCGGCGAGCCAGGGCCGGTCTCCTTTTTGCCCTTCACGAAGCCGCCGACGAAGGGCACTGTTTTCTGGAACGAGGGGCGCTGGTGGAGAGGTGCTGTTCCCTTCTTGATCCCGAGGGGACCTGCCATGATCTTGGATCCATGGTGGAAAGGGAGCTGCCGGATCTTGCCCGGGATGAAAAAATAGTCATCGACCAGAACGATATCTATCTGGCTCCCTTCTATTTTTCCGAAATGGGAATCGCTGGCCGGGTGGTCAGCCTGCTCGCCGGCGGCACTTCCTACCCGCCCATAGAGAAAGAGACGGCCCTGGCCTGGGCCGCCGGAAAGATGAAGGTCGAGCTCGCTCCCGAACAGCGGGAAGCCCTCGACCTGGCTCTTTCCAACGGCCTTACCATAATAACCGGAGGCCCCGGAACCGGAAAATCCACGATCCTCAGGGGATTGATATTGATATTGAGTGCCAAAGGGGTCAGCATGGAAGCCGCTGCTCCTACGGGCCGAGCCGCCAAAAGGCTGAGCGAGACCAGCGGCCTCCAGGCCCGGACCATCCACCGCCTCCTGGAGTATGACCCGGCCAGCCGCGGTTTCAAGCGGGACGGTAATAATCCGCTGGAGGCGGATCTGGTGATCGTGGACGAGGCTTCAATGCTCGATGTGGTCCTGGCCAATGCCCTTTTCCGGGCAGTCAGACCGGGTGGGGCCCTCCTGCTTGTAGGTGATGTCGATCAGCTTCCCTCAGTAGGACCCGGCAATGTCCTGCGGAATTGCATCGAGACCGGTTCCATCCCGGTTGCCCGTCTGGCCAGGATTTTCCGCCAGGGCCAGGGATCGCTGATCAGCCTTAATGCGGCCCGGATCAACAGAGGGGATTTTCTGGAACTCAATCTTGATTACAGGGGATCCAAGGATTTTTATTTTCTGGAGCGTGACGAGGCCGAAGAGATCGAACAGGAAATAGTCAGTCTGTGTGCGGGCCGGCTCCAGAAGTCATTCGGTTTCGATCCCTTGAAGGATATCCAGGTGCTCACCCCCATGCGCAAGGGTCTGGTCGGGGCGGATAATCTCAACCTGAAACTCCAGCAGGCCATCAACAGTTCCGGAGCGGAAGCCTGCGGCGGCTCCCGGCTCCTGAAAACCGGGGACCGGGTCATGCAGATCAGGAACAATTACGACAAGGAAGTTTTCAACGGCGACCTCGGTTTTGTCGTGACTGAAAATCGGGAAGAACGGAGCCTGCTCGTAGATTTCGAGGGCAGACAGGTCGAGTACGATGCCGTCGACTTGAATGAGTTGATTCTGGCCTATGCCGTCACCGTCCATAAATCCCAGGGTTCCGAATTTGGGTGTGTGATTCTTCCTGTTCACACCTCCCACTATCCTCTGCTTCAGCGAAACCTGATCTATACGGCAGTTACCAGGGGCAGGCGGCTGGTAATAATGATCGGCAGTAAAAAAGCGGTTGCCATGGCCATCCGGAACAACAGGGTAGGGAAGCGCAATACCAGACTTAAAGAGAGGATACTTTCATGGTAATAGGAGCGGAACACTTCAAATTTCCACCCAGACCCAGAGTGGACACCGGGGAAAAGCCGATCCAGCCCCACCGGGTCGAAAACATTACGCCGGTGGTGTCCCTCAATTATATGGCCAGGCTGTGGAAAAGGAGAAGGGGGCGCCGTTACATGGACGAAGAGGAACTGCCCAGCGAGGCCGAGAAAAATCTCCAGTCGGTAATCAATCAGGTGAACGAGAACTTTCGGGAACACAAGGTCGATATTCATCTCAGCCTGGCCAGGGTAAGAAATAAGTATGTTCTCGACATCTATGACTGTTCTGACCTGAGGCTTTGCCGGTTGATCGGCAAGAAAGGTATAACACTGGAGAATCTCCCTGATTTTCTCCGTAATCTCCAGGAAAACGTGGGGCTGGTTCTGGATACCGCCGTTTGAGAGTCCCCGACAGCCGAAAAGGAGATGTGCCCGATATGCGTTATGGCAGCCGTCTGGTGGCAGTTGCGGTCACCCTGTTTGTTGCAGCCGTTTTTCCTTCCCTGGGGATGGCCATAGGCTGCCATTGTTTCCAGCAGAGGGTCTATGATCCCGGTGCGAAATTTAGTGCCGATCCGTATATCCTCGCCAGC
>JBEPXR010000018.1:0-6511 GCA_041641775.1 Desulfobia sp.
CTCCTCAAGCACTCCACCTTTTAAAAGACTGTTGTCAGTGTAACCGGACATATATATGACCTTGAGATCCGGCAGGAAGCCGGAAAGTCGATCAGCCAGTTCCCGGCCGTCCATACCAGGCATGATGAGATCGGTCAGCAGAAGATCAGGCGGATTCTCCATCGACCGGCAGGCCTGGAGGGCATCTTCACCGCTTGCTGCTTCCAGGAGCTCGAACCCCAAGGGCTGCAGCGCATCAACTATCAGACTCCGGATCGAAGCTTCGTCATCAACAACCAGGATCTTTTCTTCTCCCCGCAGAACGACAGACTGCTTCTCTTCGGCACTGGCTGCAATCGACTCTTCCGTGACCGGCAGCAGGATCTTGAAGGTACTGCCCCTTCCCGGCTCACTGTATACGAATATACTGCCGTTATGCTGCTTGACGATGCCATGAACTGTGGCCAGACCAAGACCGGTTCCTTTTCCCTGGGGTTTCGTGGTATAGAAGGGGTCAAAGATCTTCTCCTGTTCTTTCCTGGGAATACCCTGGCCGGTATCGGTGATAATCAGGGCGGCGTAGGTTCCGGAATCAACTCCTTCGTGCTGCCTGGCATACAGTTCATCGATCACCAGGGTCTGGGTCTCCAGAATAAGACGTCCGCCCTCGGGCATGGCATCCCTGGCGTTGACCGCCAGATTCATGAGAATCTGCTCTATCTGGCCGGGGTCAGCCTTGATGTTGGCCAGCAGCGGGTCGAGACTCAGATTAAGCTGCACATCTTCGCCGATGAGACGTCTCAGCATTTTGGCTATGCCTTCGATAAGCTGGTTGAGATCAACCACCTGCAGTTCGAGAACCTGCTTCCGGCTGAAGGCAAGGAGTTGCCTGGTCAGAGAAGTGGCCTTTTCGCCGGCGTCCCGAATTGAAGTCAGATCGTTTTCAAGTTTCTCGGGAGACAAGTCCTCACCCTCGTTTATATTCATCAGCAGCAGGTCGCTGTACCCCACTATTGTGGTTAGGAGGTTATTGAAATCATGGGCTATGCCGCTGGTCAGTCTGCCAACAGCCTCCATTTTCTGAGCCTGACGGAGCTGATCTTCCAGGTTCCGACGCTCCGTTATATCCCGAATGGTTTCAACCCCGGCAACGATTCTGCCCCGGGCGTCCCTGACCGGACAGGCAGAAACCTCCATATGTACGACTCCCGTATCGGTCACAGCACTGGTTTCCCTTCTATGGGTCTTGCCATCGGCAAAACATCTGACCAGCAGGCAGCCTGGGCAGACATCCTTCCTGTTCTGATAGGCACTGTAGCAGTATTCTCCCACATGACTTCCCTGTTTCTGGATATGGACGGCATTCTGATAAAGAATTCTGAAACTGGTATCCATAACTGTGAGACCGTCGCCCAGAGCGGTCAGGACGGCATCAAGCTTATTGTTCTCCTCAATGATGCTTTCCCTGATCCTGTGCTGCTCGCTTACATCTCTGCTGATGGCAATTATATAACTTTTACGGTCACGCTCGATCAGTCTGACATTCAACTCCACCGGAAAAGTATCGCCATACCTGGTCCTGTGTATGCTTTCCCGAAAGGCTGACTTGGTAGTCCGAAGACGTTCGGCATGAACCAGCCAATCCTCTATTCCCTGGAAAAGTCGGGCATCTATATCGAGCACCCCCATACTGAGCAGTTCTTCTCTGCTGTAGCCCAGGGCCTGGCAGGCCTGGTCGTTAATTTCCAGAAAACTGCTGGTGTCCGGATCAACCACATAAATGGCGTCACTTGAGGCATCGATCAGATCCCTGAAGAGCTGCAGTTCATCAATGTAATCGATAAGCTTTTGTTTTTTCAGACAGAAATCCTCGGCTTCCCCCTCTTTTCCTGAACGGGATTCCGCTGATTTTCTGCCGCCCAAATTCCTTATGTCATTGACGATTTCAGACCATTTACGCATAGGAAACTGTCCAGCACGATGCCCGGATGTATTTGCCGATAATATTGTGGAATCGACAGGGAGTATTGGTAAGTGTTAGAGTGTCTACCTCACTCTACCTCATCGTCACTCAGGCTTCTTTTCCTCAAAAAAAAGCCGGATCTCCCTATTCGGAAGAGATCCGGCTTTACTATTTTGTCACCTTCTGGCTGGTACACCAGAACAGGAGCAGTCCGGTGGAGAAACTGTGCTTCCTGTCGGGGGAGATCCGCCCGGAATGATTATCAGAAAGAGGCGATTTAATCTATTCAACATGTGTATTGGGGTGTATCAATTGCCGGAGAGTAATTTGCATCCAGGTATTCACAATATATGATCGCTTTTCTGTCGTCAAGGTCGTATTTCCAGAGAAATCCACATCATAAAAGGAAAAATCGATCGAAAACGAAAACCAGCAGATCGGACTAAAAAGGAGCCTGCAGATCCAGGATACTGACATGCATTATCAACGGGGCAAAAATATCCTATGGAAACAATCTTTTATATCTTTGGTGATGATATAGAGGGCAGGCACCAATATCAGTATGATGAATGTCGAGAAAAGGATGCCGAACCCCAAACTAATAGCCATGGGTATCAAAAACTTGGCCTGCCTCGACTGTTCAAAAATCATGGGCATCAGACCGAAAAAGGTGGTCAGGGTTGTCAGCAGGATGGGACGGAAGCGCTGAACACCGGCATTGATAACCGCTGAAAAATGGGTGTACCCTTCTTTCAATCTTCTGTTGGCGAAATCAATCAGAACCAGGGAGTCGTTCACCACGACCCCGGAGAGCGCCACAATACCGAACATGCTGAGGAGGCTGAGATCATAGCCCATGATCAGATGGCCGATAATAGCCCCGACGATTCCGAAAGGGATGCTTAACATGATAATGAAGGGCTGGATGTAGCTTCTGAACACGACAGCCAGTAGTACGTACACGATCATCATCGCAACAATCATTCCCCTGCCAAGGGCCGCCATGCTTTCCTTGCGCTCGGACTGCCGCCCTTCGAAGCTGTAGCTGAGGCCGGCATATTTCTTCATGAGTCTGGGCAGTGTCTCCTTTTTGATCGATTCGAGAACCATATCAGCCCGGCTTCGGGGGGTAACGTCGGCGGTGACATTAACCGTTCTTCTGCCATCCCGCCGTTCAATGGCGGTATAGGCCTTGCCCCTTTCTATATTGACCACTTCTGTCAGGGGGACTTCAACTCCCCCTCTGGTGGTAATCAACATCTCCTCCAGGTAATATTCGGCCTTCCGCTCATGCTCCGGATAACGCACCATTATTTTCATCTCATTTCTTCCCCGCAGCTGCCTTACCACTTCACTGCCGTAATAGGCATGACGCACCTGGCGGGCTACCTCGATCGGATCAAGGCCCAGTTGATAGGCAACGGGCTTGAGGGTAATGTCAAGCTGATCTTTTCCAGGAGTAAACCCGTCGTCGATGTCGGAAACAATGGAAAAATACTGCAGGGCTTCGGCCAGCTCGGCACTTGCCTCCTTGAGCACTTCCGTATCCCGATGCTGCAGTTCAACCGTCACTGCTGCGCCACTGCCTGGCCCCCCGAAATCGGAAAGGAACTTCATATTCTCAACACCCGCCAGATTTCCGGTCAGCTCACGCCACCTGCTGGTGAATTCGGAAGTCGGTATCAAACGTTTATCCGGCGGAGTCATATGGACCTGTATCCAGGTGGTGTTTTTATCTATAAAAGATAGTATCCCTTTTATCTGCTGCTCGCGACCTGTCTGTTCAATGAGCTTACCTGCGGAGTCCAGAAGAAGATCGTGAACTTTCCTGGTCTCCTCCACCGGTGTCCCCACGGGCAGTTCCACAGTAGCGTAGGAAAAGTCCGACTCAACCTTGGGAAACATGACGATTCCCATCCGGCCGCTCTTGATATAGGCGATGGTGGTCAGCAGAATAATAACGCCTACGGCCACGCTGATATACCGGAAGCGCAGGGAAAATTTGAGGAAAGGGCCATAGACCTTGCTGATCAGGGTCGAGATGGCACCTGAAACCTTCTTCTGCTGCCTGGCGATAAAATACATCAGGCCGCTTCGGTACTCTTTCTGATGGCCGAGATGAGCCGGCAGCACGAAGAGCGCCTCCAGAAGAGATATGGCAAAGACCGCAATCACCACCACTGGAATATTGCTGAATATTTTACCCATGACTCCCGGTACAAAATAGAGGGGCATGAAGGTCACGATATTGGTGAGTACCGAAAAAGTGACGGGTACGGCAATTTCTCTGGCGCCCCGCACCGCTGCCTCAAAGGTGCCGTAGCCCCTCTGTTTGTAGCTGTACACGTTCTCACCGACAATAATGGTGTCATCGACCACGATTCCCAGGGAGATGATGAAGGCAAAGAGAGAAACCATGTTAATGCTGATCCCGAACTGAGGAATAAAGAGCAGGGATCCAAGAAAAGAGATGGGAATCCCCATTGTCACCCAGAAGGCCAGGCGCGCTTCCAGGAATATTCCCAGCAGTACAAAGACCAGAATGAGCCCGAGGAAACCGTTTCTGACCAGTAGCTCAATCCGCTGTTTGAATATCTCCGACCGATCATTAATCGCGTCGACTTGAATCCCATCGGGCAGGATCTGCCGCAGACGTTCGAGATGGCTGTGGACAACCGCTGAAACCGTTATCGGTGTCTGTTCTCCGACCCGATATACTTCAAGGCCCAGAGCGGGCTTCTGGTTATAGATCAGAAACTGGTCTGTCTCCTCAAAAGTATCCTTGATCTCAGCCAGTTCACCAAGGGTGACGACTGTACCACTGGCGGAACTGACCACGGGAATCCGTGAAAATTCATTCCGGTAATCACGCCGTTCGGAGACCCGCACCAGGATTTCTCCTCCCCTGGTTTTAATGACTCCGCCCGGCAGATCTATGGAAGCACCGGCAACCGCGGCTGTTATGTCCGAAAGCTTAAGGTTGTAGCGGCGGAGACTGTGCTGAGAGACCTCGATACTCATTTCAAGCGGTCTTTCCCCAAGCAGTTCGACCTGGGTTATCTCCGGGTCCTGCAGGAGCTGATCCCTTATCATTTCGGTCATCTCTCTGAGAACAGCCCGGCTGTGATCACCGTAAATGATGAGTTCGACAACCTGCCTTTTACGGACCGGAACGATTACCAAGGGGTCTTCCGCATCTTCGGGGAAAGCGTTGATTCTGTCGACCTCGTTCTTGATATCCGTAGCCAGCCGCTGGAGATCGGTATCGATGACCGCTTCCACCGTAACCTGGCCGCTTCCCTCTCCGGCAATCGAAGTAATTTCCTCAATCCCGTCGATGGACTGGATGGCCTCTTCGATCGGCAGGATAATTCCCTCTTCCACCTCATCGGGACTGGCTCCGGGATAGGCAACCGAAATCCTCACCTCATCGCGGCTGAATTCGGGAAAAACCTCCTGTTTGATCTGGGTCCCGTAAAGGAACCCCCCGATCAGGAGAAAGAGCATCACCAGGTTAGCTGCTACGGAATTTCCAGCCATCCAGGCAATAGGCCCTCTTATGTGCTTTTCAGACTCCCTCACCTGTCTCCACCTTTATTGTTGCCGCTCTCTCGATCCGCCGCTACCAGGGGCATGCCCTCAATGGGAGCAGGAATAGCGGAAGTCACGATCCTGTCTCCCGGCTGCAGTCCCTTATCAACAAACACCCAATCTTCATTTTTCCAGACTGTGGTGACCGGCTGTATATGAAGGGTGTTGTCAGGGATCATCGTATAGACCCGGTTTCCCTCTTTCAGGGCTTCCCTGGGAATGCGGAAAACGTTCTGCACCTCACTTCCCACTATCTCGGCACGGATGAAGCTCCCAAGGAGAAGAGGTGCACCTTCTCTGTCAACCGCCATGGGATCGTCCACCGCTATCAGCAGACGGGCCATGAGGCCCTCCTTGTCCAGATCGGACAGGAGCCTGACTATCTCTCCCCGATGGGGTTTGCCTTCCCCCGCGTAGATCAGGGCTTTTGATCCGGACTCTCCGTCCCTGGGCAAGCTCAGCCATTTAAGTTTGTTTACCGGAACGGAAACCTCGGCCCAGAAAGTGTCGATCCCTGCAAGGACGGCCAGGGTGGATTGACTGCTGACCTGGGATCCGAGATCAACCATTTTCTCTCTGACTACGGCGTTAAAAGGTGCCTTGATGACAGTCCGTTCCAGATCGACCCTGGCCTGTTCCACTTCTGTCTCAGCCGAGTCGACCACCGCCTTGACTTTCTCAAGCTGCGGCTTCCTCAGGGCCAGGTCAATGGACGACCGGTCAAGTTCGGCACTCTGCTCACTGATCAGATCCCACTCCTGTCTGGCCACCAGCTGGTTGCCTTCCTCAAGACGCAGATCAGCTCTGGCCTGTTCCAAGGTATTCAGTTTCCTTTCAAGGGCCAGACGGTAATCGGTATCATCAAGCCTGACCACTACTTCGCCCTTGTCGATCAGGCCCCCGGGGATGAATCGGGGATGGAGGTATTCGACCGTCCCGGAGACCCTGGCCTTGAGTTCGATCTCCCTGGCCGGCACG
>JBEPXR010000018.1:6521-17785 GCA_041641775.1 Desulfobia sp.
CCAGGGCTTCGATAGTGACTCTGGTTGAAATCGGATTAATCTCGAGGGCGGATACGAGGGTTTTCATCTTGGCCGGCGGCGTGCGTTCGGCCGTCGGACCTGTATTGACGAGGTAGCTGGCGAAAAAGATCCCTGCGGTGACGATACACCCAATTATCAGGAATGCCGCCAGCTTCTGTTTCCAGGTTCTTCTTGGAGTATTCAGATCCGGTGGAAAGGCATCGTTATTTTTGATCGCAGACATGGAGTTTCCTTACCTGTTTGGTCAGATTACAATTTCAAGAGATTGGTTCCTTCTTGGTATTCCTGGAAAATCATCCGGCAACGGCCTCAGCAGCATAAGCGTCCACCCAGTCTCCGCCCAGGGCGAGGTGGAGCTGGATCCTTGAAATAATCATATCTTCCCGGGCGGTGATCAGGTCCTGCTTGACCTGGAGTATATTGAGCTCTTCCCTGAGGACGTTGAGAAAATCGCCGCCGGCGTTCAAATAGCGGCTCCTTGCTTCCCTGATTGTTTTCTCGGCAAGATCGAGCTGCTCTTCGAGGGACTCGATGGTATCCCGGTACCGTTTTTCCTCTGTCAGGGCATCTTCCACCTCTTTGACTGCAGCAAAGACAGTCCGGTAGTAAACCGCCAGCCTTTCTTCTGCCTCTGCCCTGGCTCTTGCAACTTCAGCCCGGCGGCGCCCCCCGTCGAAAACCGGTCCAGCCAGGTTCGCAGCAAGATTGGTCAGCCAGGAATCAAAAATGGAATCCAACTGGTCGGATGAGTAGGTATGCGATGCGGTCAGCTGCAGCGCCGGGAGACGATCAGCCCGGGCGGCGGCAATCTCCCACTCAGCGGCCTTCAGACGCAGACCAGCGGCAATGATGTCGGGGCGGGCAGCAAGAAGGTCGGCTGGAAGCCCCGGCCTTGGGATATCTGATAGTATTGGAAAGTTGTCTGCGGTCAATTTCGAATCTTCCAGGGAAGACTTACCCAGAAGAAGAGCTATCCGGCGCTTAAGGATTTTTTCCCTGCTTTTCAGGGGAATCAGAGCTTCTTCAATTCTCTCGATGGCCTGCTGCTGCTGATAGATGTCAAGGGCGGTCGATCTGGCCAGCGGGAAACGTTTTGTTATCAATTGAAGGAGCTGTTTCTGGAGCCTAAGCTGGCGCTTGAACAGATCCTGTTGTTTCCTGAGTGAAATCAACTGAATCCAGCTTTCGGTCACCTGGCCCGTAATCGACATCATGGCCGTTTTGAGATCTTCGCGGGAGGCCTGGATACCAATCTCCTCACCTCTTATCACCGCCTGGATCCGACCCCAGAGATCAAGTTCATATCCGGCGGTGAGCCCAAATGACCACTCATCCAGACTGTTTGCCAGCAGGGCTTCATTCTCCTGTTCAATATGCGCCAGGCCAGCTTCCAGACTACCCTGAGGGTAGGCGGCGGCTCCAGCTTTGACCGCCTGGTACCTGGCCTGCAGCATCCGGGCCCGAGCTTCCTTTACTGAAAAATTTCCGTTGATCGCCCCGTCAATCAAATTGTTCAACTCTCGGCTCTCAAAACCATTCCACCACTTCCCCGTCTTTATATCACTTCGGGAATACATTATAAACGCATCGGCGTCCTTGGCTTTCTCCTCTCCCTCAAACTCCCTGGGAATTCCTGCCGGTAAAGGAAGCCCGGCTTCTGGTGCGAAAGGAGAGCAGCCCGACCCAAAAAAAAGCAGGATCAGAGCGAGGGCTGGACAGATATTTTTCATAGGGTAAACTTCCTGTAATACTTGATGCCGGCAAGGGAAAAATCGGTTATATGCCGGGCAAAGGATTCAACGTCTTCGAACCTGACAGGCTTGCGCTTGAGATGATGTCTTCGTCCTTTCTCATTGAGACCTAAAAACAGACACTGGCTGACGATACTGTGAGTCATCCGGACGACTGTCTCCTCGTCGATATCCTCATCGTGGATATCTCTGATCAACTTCTCGATCTTCGCCCGCTTGGCGGAGATGATTTCATTAATGAGGGTGCCGCTCTCCCTGGTGGGTTCAGCCATCTCCTTGGCCACAAGTTTATAGAAGTTGCCGGTCATACTGGTACTTAATATCCTTTTCAGGAAAGCCAGGATGAAACAGTAGAATTTTTCCTCTGAACTCATCTTCTCACCGGCATCCAGCGGGTAGAGAGTGTTGGCCTGGTCGTAGGTATAACCGATCACTGAACGATAGAGGGCCTCCTTGGAACCAAAGTGGTAGTTCACCGAGGCAATATTGGCCCGGGCCGAATCGCAAATCTCCGCAACCGATGTTCCGGCATAGCCTTTTTCGGTAAACAGGACAGCGGCACTGTCCAGAAGATTCTGTCTGGTTCTGTTTTTCCTGTCTGTCATAGGCGTGATGGCACAGGTTTCCTCAAAAAGAAGGATTAATAATTAATCGCTTATTTTAAATGATTGTTTAAAATATGCAATGGTTCCTTTTTTTAAAGATATTGAGACGTCAATCTCCTCCGATGGGGTTCAAGGTTAAAGAGGAAAACAGATACGAAAAGTCCGCAGCTTTTTTAATAAGCTTTTCAATCACACCGTAGAAGTGTTAAGATGAATTTCAGATAAAAGATATTGCCGGTTAACTTCCTGAAATTTCAATACAGATCATACATAATCATGCCCGATTTCGTCCACCTCCACGTTCACACCCAATACAGTCTTCTCGATGGGGCCATCCGTTTAAATGACCTTCTGGCCAAATGCCGGGAGTACGGCATGGATGCCGTGGCAATAACCGACCACGGCGCCATGTACGGAGCCCTGGATTTTTACCTCAAAGCCAAAAAGCAGGGAATTAAGCCCATCATAGGTTGCGAGTTCTACATCTCTCCCACCGACCGGTTCGATAAAAGCGGCAAAAGTGCGGGGCAGGCTGCTTCCCACATTGTCCTCCTGGCCATGAACAACCAGGGATATCAGAATCTTCTGAAGCTGGCCTCCATTGCTCAGCTGGAAGGGTTCCATTACAAACCCAGGATTGATAAGGAAGTACTGGCTGCCCACGGTGATAATCTGATCTGCATGACCGCCTGCCTGAAAGGCATAATTCCTGAAATTATCGGCAGGGAAGGCGATATGGCCAAGGCCAGGGAGAAGGCAGTCGAACTACGGGAAATTTTCGGGGACCGGCTGTATCTCGAAATCCAGGAAAACGGCATTGCCAGGCAGCAGGAGGTCAATGAGGGTCTCAAGCAGCTCTCAGATGATCTCGGCATCCCCCTGGTGGCCACCAACGACTGCCACTATCTGAACCCGGGTGAAGCCAAAGCCCATGAAGTCCTGCTCTGCATCCAGACCGGCAAGACCATCAACGACCCCAAACGATTCCGGATCGACTCTGACCAGCTCTACTTCAAATCCCCGGAAGAGATGATCCAGGATTTCTCCTGGGCTCCGGACTCCCTGAAAACAACAAGGGAGATTGCCGACCGCTGCAACCTTGATCTGGAGTTCGGCTCACACCACTTCCCCTATTTCCCTGTCCCGGAGGGAGAAACCGTCGATTCCTTCTTTGACAGGGAAGTCCGCGAAGGGTTCCGGCAGCGGCTCGAGGAAATCAAAGAGATGCGCTCCTTATCCGAAGAAGAGGAGAAGGTTTATCGGGAGCGCCTGGAAACCGAGATGCAGGTTATCAAGGATATGGGCTTTCCCGCCTACTTCCTGATCGTCGCCGATTTCATCGTCTGGGCAAAAAATAAAAACATACCCGTCGGTCCCGGCCGCGGCTCAGGGGCCGGCAGCCTGGTAGCCTATGCCATGGGCATTACCAACATCGATCCCATTCCCAACGGTCTCATTTTCGAACGTTTTCTCAATGTGGAAAGGATGTCCATGCCGGACTTCGACGTTGACTTCTGCATGGACAGGCGAGGAGAGGTGTACAACTATGTCCATGAAAAATACGGCGGTGACGATCATGTCGTCCAGATCATCACCTACGGTTCCATGAAAGCCAAAGGGGTGATCCGTGACGTTGGCCGCGCCCTCGACATTCCCTTCGGCGAAGTAGACAGAATAGCCAAACTGGTGCCGGACGAGATGAAAATGACCGTCCAGAAAGCCATTCAGGAAGAACCGAGACTGCGAAGTATGCAGCAGCATGACGAAAAAGTGGCCAACCTCCTGGAGATTGCCATGGTCCTGGAAGGTCTGCAGCGCCATACGTCCATTCACGCCGCCGGAGTGGTCATCTCTCCGGAACCCATGGTGGAATACCTTCCTGTCTGCAAGGGCCCCGGAGGCGAGGTCCTGACCCAGTACGACATGAAGCATACGGAAAAAACCGGACTGATCAAGTTCGATTTCCTTGGTCTCAGGACCCTCACCGTCATAGACCGGGCGGTCAAATTGATCAACAGCGAACTGGATACTCCACTGGATATCGAGAAAATTCCCATGGACGACCGCAAAACCTACGATCTGCTCTGCCGCGGAGACAGTCTAGGGGTATTTCAACTGGAGAGTTCCGGAATGCGGCAGCTCATCACCAAGCTGCAGCCGGAACAGTTCTCCGACATGGTTGCCCTGGTCGCCCTCTACCGTCCAGGTCCCCTGGAAAGCGGCATGGTGAACGACTACATCGAGACCAAACATGGCCGCAAGGTGGCCCGCTACCCCCTCCCCCAGCTGGAACCTATATTGGAAGAGACCCACGGCGTTATCGTCTACCAGGAACAGGTAATGAAAATCGCCAACGTCATCGCCGGCTATAGCCTGGGAGATGCTGATATCCTGAGGAGGGCCATGGGCAAAAAGATCCCGGAAGAAATGGAAAAACAGCGGGAGAAGTTCATGGAGGGGGCCAGGAACAACGGCTTTCCGGAAGACAAGGCCAACCATCTCTTCGATCTGATGGCCAAATTTGCCGGCTATGGATTTAACAAATCCCACAGTGCCGCCTATGCCTACATAGCATATCAGACCGCTTACCTCAAAGCCCACTATCCGGCTCAGTTCATGGCTGCCCTGCTTTCTTCGGAAATGAACAATACCGACAAGGTCGTCCTTTATATCGATGAATGCAAGAGCCACGATATAGATGTCCTGCCGCCCGACATCAACGAAAGTTTTTACGATTTCACCGTTGTCAAGGACGTCATTCGATTCGGACTGGCCGCAGTAAAAAACGTCGGCGGCGCGGCCCTTGATTCCATAATCGAGGAAAGAGAAAAGGACGGTCCCTACAAATCCCTCGGCGATTTCTGCTCCAGAATCGATACCCGCAAGGTGAACAAAAGGGTCATCGAAAGTCTCATCAAAGCCGGAGCCTTTGATTCCCTTGGCGGTAGGAGGTCCCAAATGGCTGCCATCCTCGACCAGGCCATGGAGCAGGCCCAGGCAATACAGCGGAGCAGAGAAAGCGGCCAGATCTCCCTGTTTGCCGCCATGGATGAAAAGATCCAGGAAAAATCAAATACTATCCCCCTGCCCGACATTGAAGAATGGCCTAAACAGGAAATCCTGGCAGCAGAAAAAGAGACTATCGGCTTTTACATTACCGGCCATCCACTTGACGATTACCGGGAAGAACTCGAAGAGATAGTCAGTACGAACATCAGGGACCTGGCGGAAGCAAACGACGGGAGCAGGGTGAGAATAGGCGGGGTTCTCCGCTCTTATCAGGCTAAAAAAAGCAAAAAGGGCGACCCCATGGCCTTCATCGAACTGGAAGGGGTTTCGGCTCACATTGAAATTATAGTATTTCCCCAGCTCTTTGCCAGCTGTTCTCACCTCTTGACCGAAGATCACCCTCTGATCGTCCAGGGCCGGCTCCAGAATGAGGACGGCAGGATGAACGTGGTGGCCGACGACATTCTCACCCTCAAAGAGGCCCGGTTAAAATACACCACCGGCGCCAAGATCCTTCTGAGGGCCGATAGAGTGGACCGGCCGGGACTGACTGAACTAAAAAAAATTTTTCACCGGTATCACGGCCCCTGCCAGCTCACCCTGACCTTGCACTTCGACAACAGAGGCGAGGTGGATATCGACATGCCTGAAGAAATGACGGTGATCCCGGATCGACGACTTGCCGATGAAATAAAATCCATCATGGGATACGATGCGATCAGCTGGATACGGTCTGTCCCGGAAGATTCCCTTCCTTCCGGCAGAGAACGGGGCAGAAAACACGGTACTCGGAAATAATTCTGCTTACCGGTGAGAGTCATGCGAATTTCCAGACATTTTCGCGACCTCTTCTACCCGCTGATCATTGCCGTTTTTATAGGAGCCCTGGCCGGATTCGGCGCCGTCTTATTTCGCTGGCTCATCAGCTTTCTCATCGAGAATGTCGAGAGAACCACCGTTTTCCTGGCAGACCAGTCAGGCGACCTGACCGCCAGACTGTGGCTTCTGCTGCTCCCCGCTCTGGCCGGACTTCTCATCGGACCGATTATCGCCTTCTGGGCCCCTGAAGTCAGAGGAACCGGAGTTCCTGAAGTCATGGAGGCTCTATCCCGCTGGGGAGGCAATATTCGCCACCGGGTCACCCTGATCAAGTCATTTGCCACGGCCACTCTTATTGCTTCGGGAGCCTCGGTTGGTCGGGAAGGCCCCATTGTCCAGATAGGATCTTCCATCGGCTCTACCCTTTCCCATCTGCTCAGGCTGGACAGAAATAAACGCCGCATCGCGGTAGTCTGCGGTGCGGCTGGAGGCATAGCCGCCACTTTCCAGGCCCCCATGGCCGGCACCCTCTTCGCGGTGGAGATCCTTCTTTTCGATCTGGAGACCGCTTTCCTGAGCCACATAGTCATCGCTTCCGTTACCGGTACCCTGGTGGCCAGGGCCTGCTGGGATGATCCGGCCATCTTCAACATTCCCCCCTTTACCCTGGATCATACCGGTGAACTGGCTATATATCTCGGTCTGGGAATTGCCGCCGGCCTCCTCGGCGTTCTGCTGATGACTGCGGTTGCCAGACTGCCCGGTTTGTTCAGCCGTTTTAAAGTCCCTCTCTGGTTGACTCCGGCCGCCGGCGGGCTGCTTGTAGGCATAATAGGCTTCTTCCGGCCCGAAGTCCTGGGAATCGGTTATGAAACCATTAGCGATGCCCTCATGGGCAGGACCGGCCTGTATCTTGCCTGCATCCTGGTTTTGGCAAAAATTTTAACCACCGGACTCTGCATAGGAAGCGGCATGAGCGGCGGAGTCTTTGCGCCCGCACTTTTCATCGGAGCCATGACAGGCACCATTTTCGGACATCTGGCTCAGCTTATCTGGCCGGAAACTATCTTCTCCTCCTGCCACTACGCTCTCATCGGCATGGGAGCAATGATAAGCGGTGTAACTCTGGCGCCGATCACCGCCATTATGACCATCTTTGAGCTGACCTACAACTACGAGGTCATACTGCCGCTGATGGTAGCATGCATTCCCAGCCTGTTAATGGTCAGAATCGTCCACGGGTACTCGATCTACGAAGACGCTCTTTTGAAAAGAGGCATAGACCTGAGTCGCGGTCATGAGGTCAACCGCTTGCGCAGCATGCTGGTCAAGAGTTTTATGCTTCGGGACCTGGACCCTCTCTGGGAGGACAACCTGCTTTCCGAGGCAGAAGAAAAAATGGCTAAAAGCAGTTTCCCCCATTTTATCGTCCTGAACAGAGAAGGCCGACTGGCCGGGGTCCTCACTCTGCGGGACATGAAGGCACTGCGCTGGGATGAGGAACTTGAGAAGAAGAGAGTTAAGGACCTGATGAAAAAAGAGGTGGTGACTGTCAGGGAGGAAGACAGTCTGGAGACTATTTTCCATATTTTCGCTCAGAATGAATTCTCATTTCTGCCGGTAGTGGAGATCGAAAATCCCGATCGGGTAATCGGCTATCTGAAAAAGTCCGATATAATCAGCGCCTATGATCAATACATTCTCAAGGAGCGGTCCCTGGAGCCCAAGGGTTGGGGAGTGCCTTGGATCCGCAGAAAGTCAGGGCGATAAAGGCGCAGTTCGCACACAGCACAGCACGGGGTAATTATGGAGCATAACGTTCTTCTGGCTTTCAGCCTCACTCTCCTGGCCGGACTGGCCACCGGCATCGGAAGCGCCCTGGCCTTTCTCGCCCGCCGGACCAATACCGGGTTTCTGGCCACCGCCCTGGGATTTTCAGCCGGAGTCATGATCTATGTCTCTTTTGTGGAGATATTCAGGAAAGCCCAGGAAAATCTTGCCATCGGCCACGGGGAGGTGCTGGGGGACTGGTACACTACACTCGCCTTTTTTGGAGGAGTCATGCTTATCCTTATCATAGACAAGCTGGTTCCTTCCTACGAAAACCCCCATGAGGCCCATGTCATCGAAGAAATGGAGCCCCCGCGCCGTTTTCCCAAGGAGCCTGATCTGATGAGGATGGGGGTTATGTCGGCGCTGGCAATTGGTATCCACAATTTCCCCGAAGGTCTGGCCACTTTTACCGCAGCTTTGAATGATCCGGCCATGGGAGTGTCCATTGCCGTTGCCATCGCCATCCACAATATCCCGGAAGGCATCTCGGTTTCTGTTCCCATTTACTATGCTACCGGCAGCAGAAAGAAGGCTTTTTACCTTTCTTTTCTCTCAGGGGTGTCGGAACCGATAGGAGCGCTCATAGGCTACGGTGTTCTGCGGCCCTTCATGAATCCAACGACTTTCGGTTTACTTTTTGCTGCAGTTGCTGGCATCATGGTCTTTATCTCCCTGGATGAACTGCTGCCCACTGCCCGGAAATACTGTTCGGGTCACAATGCGGTCTATGGCCTTATCGGTGGAATGGGGGTCATGGCCCTGAGCCTGCTGCTATTTTTATGAGAGTCGCCTCATTCTGGCCCTACAGTTTTGTTTTCTTCTTTTTCCCGATTTCCAGCCGTAGAACTTTCCCTCCTGACCCACGGCAAAATGATACGACCCGGCAGCCAATCTGTTATTTGCCACCCCTGGCCTTCAAGACGGGCTCACCGGCCAGAAAGAACTTCAGCCAGTCGAATCCGAAGAGCAGCAGGGCTTCGTCATCGGTTTCAATACTGCGAATCCGTTTCCGGCTCAGCTTGAACTGAGCGAGCAGATGGTGATGCCGGACATACTCCCGGAAGTCATCGATGTTATAGCAGATCATGAAAGCCAGTTTCTGTTTGGGACCGGCCACACCCTCCCCGCTCCAGGGATTGGCCGCGAACAGGGTGTCGATTTCCGTCCATTTGTCAGCCATAGTGTTGCGATACTCGAGGTCCTGATCCTTCAGCCACTCCCCGACAGTCCATTCCTGACCCTGACCATGCCCCAGGCAGTACTCGTGTCTGGCCAGGAAATAAAATTCGCGCTCCTCTCCATTTTCCGGACTGCGGTTCACCGCTCTTTCCAGGGGATACATCCGGCAGGAGAACGGTCTCACCTCATACACCGTGCAGCCCTGATCACTCAGGAAGGGACACTTCTCGTCCTCGGCCATCTTCATCATCAAGCCGGGAAAGTAAGGATTGTGGCCCTGGACAACTCTGGTGTAGCGTTCGAGGAATTCATTGGAACGGATCTTAAGCAGTTTCTTAAGCAAAATAACATCGAAGGGATAGAGCAGCATATCCACCTTGTTGCAGCAGAAGGTGAAACAGCTCAACCCTTGATGGCAGCTGAACTGGAAGGTTGAATCGCCCAGAGGGACCATACCTTCCGGGAACTCTTTCTTATACCCGGGCATCGTTTCCATAAAAAATATTTTTCTGCTTCTGCAGCTGCTTAAAAGGTTTACCGGTTGACGGCAACCGACGATATCTTTTACCGGCAGTATGTGATTGCTAAAGGGCGCGGGAATTGGCGGAGGGCACCGTTAAGCTGTACCCTGCTTCCTGCCAGGCGGATACTCCGCCTTCGAGGATCCGGACTTCGTCGTATCCATCTCTGACCGCCAGGGTCGCCGCCTTGTCGTCAGTCTTACAGTCTTCCTTATCGCAGAAAAAAATAATATCAGTCGACCTGTCTTCCGGGAAATCAACGTCTCCGTCATCCTGGAGGCTGGAAAGGGAAGCGGCTGTAGGTATTGTGCCCTGGCGCACCTGTTCAGCGGAACGGCAGTCGACAAGCAGGTAATGACCCTTTTCGGGACCCTTCACGGTAAGGGCAAAGAGATAATCAGTGGATATACGGGGTATGTCCTGTTTAATCTCGATTTCTTCCAGGACGGCATTTCCATCTTTTACTTCCTGTTTCGTCGACATATAACTGCCGTTTCTGCAGCCGGCCGCGGCCAAACAGATCATGGCGGATACGGTCAGAACCATATAGACGCTACTTGATTTTCCAGACATAAGCTCTCCTTGTGCAACGAGTTGGATAGTGGGGAAACGGAAGTCCAAAACCGCCTGAAAACATATCTCGAAGACACCATTATTAAATCATTCCTTTACATTGTCAACTTAAGCCGTTATTAAATAGAGATTTTATACGAAAATCCATTCTGCCAAGGAATTCCGGGAGCCTTGTCATGACAGGCTCACCTGCATCTCCACTGTGACTCACCGTGCAGGCCCCGA
This sequence comes from Desulfobia sp., assembly GCA_041641775.1. Lineage (GTDB taxonomy): Bacteria > Desulfobacterota > Desulfobulbia > Desulfobulbales > SURF-16 > JAWLDV01. The sequence goes on from JBEPXR010000018.1 coordinate 17,058, forward strand.
TTCACCTATATACTGATCATTACCGTGAACGCAGACATTACCGAAAAACTCAGTAACAGCACAACGGAATTCTCCAAAGCTGAAATCCTGGTCATAGGTGATCTGATCGTTGATCATTTTATCTGGGGAAGTGTTTCCCGTATTTCCCCCGAGGCTCCCGTTCCAGTGGTCAACGTTACCAACGAGAGCCTGCTCCTCGGTGGAGCGGCCAACGTCCTCCATAACATATATGACCTTGGAGGCAGAGCGACCCTTTGCGGGATTATCGGTGCCGACTATATGGGGGGAAGGCTTCTTGCCCTGCTGGAAGAACTTGGTTCCGACACCTCCGGAATAGTCAGGAGCGAAGATCGCCCCACCACCAAAAAGACTCGAATTGTCGCCCAGAATCAGCAGGTGGTGCGTTTCGATCGTGAGGGTTCCGCCTCCCTGAACCCAAGCAGCATGGAGAGCCTGCACACTTTTCTGGATTCCTGTTACCGGGAATTTGACGCTGTAGTCGTTTCAGATTATGACAAGGGCGTTATATGCCCGGATGTCGTGAAGCACCTGCTCGAACTCTCCGCCCGGTACAAGGAAATTCCGGTAATCTGCGACTTGAAACCTGTTAACAGCAATTTCTTCCATGATATAAGCATAATCGCTCCAAATAACCACGAAGCCGAACAGATGGCGGGAATACAGATTCAAGACGAACAGACCCTTCTACAGGCTGCCGAGATAATTCA
>JBEPXR010000019.1:0-15736 GCA_041641775.1 Desulfobia sp.
TGCCGCCAGATACTGGCAAACCAGGTACGGACGCATTCGACTGGCGATAATCGACTGGGACGCCCACCACGGCAACGGCATTCAAAGCGCTTTCGAGGAGGACCCGGATGTCTTATACATAAGTCTACACGAGCACCCCACCTACAGCTTTCCCGGCACAGGCTATGCCGAAGATACCGGTTCTGGTCCAGGTCTTGGAACGACTCTGAACATTCCCCTGCCACCGGGGTCTGATGATACAAGGGTTTTGAAGGCGATTTCCAGTAAAGTTGAACCCGCTTTATCCAGCTTTTCCCCGGATAGGATAATAATAGCTGCCGGCTTCGACGGGCATGCAGAAGATGATATGTCGGGTCTCTCCTATTCCTCCGCCCTCTATGGAATATTGGGGCGCCTTGCCTCAGAGTGGGGGCGCCAGTACTGCCAGGGCAAGATTCTTACGATTCTGGAAGGAGGATATCATCTGCCCACATTGGCCGCTGGTGTTGAAACTTACTTGAACTCGTTGAGCACATCTCTGAAGAAACATCTCTGAAAAGGTGTATCCATGTTTATCACAGAATACATGACAGCTCCGGTTATCTCCATTACCCCCGAATATCCGATCTCTGAAACCAACAAATTACTCAAACAGCATCATTTCCGTCATCTGCCGGTGGTGGACGAAGAAAGCCGCCTGGTTGGCATGGTCACTGACCGTGACGTCCGCTCCGCCTATCCATCCAACATACTCTCACCTGAAGAGATAACTGCCTTTCTCACTGAACTGGAAAATACGACGGTTGAGAGCATAATGAGTCTGCCCCGGTTCCGATTGACTCCCTTTTCAACCCTGGACGATGCTCTGATAATATTGGATCGAGAAGCCATTGGGGCAATTCCTGTAGTCGATGAAACGGAAAAACTCATCGGGATATTCTCCATCCGCGACCTCGTCGCCGCCTATCGGAAAATATTCGGCCTGGGTGAACGGGGATCAGCCATGATTGTCGTGGAACACGACGGCAGGAGAAAACCCCTTTCCCGGATAGCCGATATCCTTGAAGAACATCACATCCGTTTCACCAGGCTCATCCGAACTGAGGCCTCCGATAAGAAACCCGGCCGTATTTATCTCAGGGTCAACACGTATAATATCAGTGCAGTCCACAGCGCTCTTCGTGAGGCGGGTTTTACTATAGTAATGCCAGAGCAGTCCGGATGGTGATGTATACCATCATCACTGCGACTCTGAAACGAAGCCCTTACCATTGTCGCTGTTTACTGCTACAATTGATTAGACTGTATTCCTTAACCCGTGTGGATATTCCCTGGTCAAGCTGTTACAGGGATGGCACCATTCCCTCAACCAGGATAAAAAGGCAAGATGTTCAAGAACCTGTTCTATCCCGATACTGTCGCTGTAGTCGGAGCTTCCAGAACTCCCGGCAAGGTAGGTCATGATATCGTTGCCAACCTGATTCAGGGGGGCTTCAAGGGCAAAATAATTCCCTGCAATCCTGCCGCCCAGGAAGTCCTGGGTCTTCCCTGTTATCCCGGTCCAAGACAGGCCGGGGTGAAAATAGATCTTGCGGTTATCGTTCTCCCCAGGGCAAAAGTCCTTGACAGTGTCCGGGAATCCATTAGGGCCGGAGCTGGAGCCGTCATTGTCATCTCATCCGGTTTCAAGGAGTCCGATGCGGAGGGAGCTGCCATTGAAAAAGAGCTGACCGAACTCTGTCAGAAGAAGCGGGTGCCCATGCTCGGGCCCAACTGCCTGGGGCTGATCAATACCGCAAATCAGATGAATGCCTCGTTCGCCGGCTTTATGCCTGATCCCGGCGTCATATCAGTTATTTCCCAGTCCGGGGCTTTGTGCACCGCAGTCCTTGACTCAGCCGCCTATCGCCATCTTGGTCTTGCCAAAATCGTCAGCGTCGGCAACAAGGCTGATTTGTCGGAAAGTGATCTTCTTCTGGAACTGGCAGCTGATGAGAATACTTCGGTTATCATGGCCTATCTAGAAGATATCACCTCTGGAGACGGCTTTGTCAAGGCGGCTACCGAAGCTTCAACCAGTAAACCGGTAGTGATTTTAAAATCAGGCACCACCCAGGCCGGGCAGAAGGCGGCCTCTTCCCACACAGGTGTTCTTGCCGGTGCTGAGTTAGCTTACGGTGCCGCCTTTAAGCGCTCCGGCGTCATCAGGGCGGATACTTTCGACGCTCTTTTCGACTACGCCACTGCCTTTGCCATGCAGCCTCTGCCCAGGGGAAATCGTATCCTCATTATTACAAATGCCGGCGGACCCGGAACGATGGCCGCAGATGCCGTGGAAAAATCGGGGATGCAGGTCGCTATCCTGGACCGGAATACCTCGACCGCTCTGAGGGAAAAATTGCCAAGTGCCGCGAGCGTGGCCAATCCGGTCGATGTTCTTGGAGATGCCGCTCCGGAACGGTATAGTGCAGCCATAAAAGCAGCCCAGAATGATGAATCGGTCGATGCCATAGTTGTCATTCTTACCCCCCAGATAATGACCCGGCCAGCTGAAACCGCCCGGGCTATCGCCTCCTGTGTCCAGGGGGATAAACCTGTAGTTGCAGCCTTCATGGGGGGAGCAAACGTCCTTCCTGGCCGTGAAGAACTGGTTGCGGCAGGCCTGCCCGACTATCCCTCCCCCGAAAGAGCCGTAGCCGCTTTGAAAGCCATGGTAGAATATGCCGCCTGGCTGAAAAGACCGCCCCGGGTGGTTACCCGTTTTCGGGTAAACAGGCGTCGGGTGGAGAGAATAATCACCCGCCGGATGCGGACCGAAAGATATAACGTCGGTGAAGTCAAGGCAAAAAATATCCTCCAGGCCTATGGCTTCCAGATTCCCGAAGGGTACATTGCCGGCAGTTCCCGTGAAGCTATAGAAATAGCTGAGCGTGTGGGATATCCCGTGGCCATGAAGATTGTCAGTCCGGATATCATCCATAAGACTGATCTGGGCGGGGTCAGATTGAATGTGACCAACAGTGAAGGAGTAAGGGATGCCTTTGATCTGATGATGCTCAGGATCGGAGAAAGGGCGCCCCAAGCCTTCATTGAAGGAATCTATGTGGAAAAGATGGTGGATCGCGGACTGGAAGTGATCATAGGGATGAACAGGGATCCCCAGTTCGGCCCCATGCTGATGTTCGGCCTCGGTGGCATCTTCGTGGAAGTAATGAAGGATGTTACCTTCCATCTCGCTCCCATAACCGAGGAGGAAGCCATTCAGATGTTGATGAGCACCAGGTCATATGAAATACTTAAAGGCAAGCGGGGACAGAAAGAGGTCGAACTCTCGGTAATCGCCAACGGTCTGCAGCGTATAAGTCAGCTCACCACAGATTTTCCGCGAATAAAGGAACTTGATATAAATCCCTTTATAGTTGGTGAAATCGGGACCGAACCGATTGTTGCGGACGCCCGCATGACCTTGCAGAAAGGAGATAGATAGCCAATGCTCCACGAAATCCAAACTGAATCATATGACCATGACTGGATGGACCGGTACAAGGATATGATCGCCACACCTGCCAAGGCTGCGGCCAGAATAAAACCGGGGCAGAGGGTGTTTATCGGCTCCGCCTGTGCCGAGCCTTCGCTGCTGATCAGATCACTGACCGATCTGGCCCATACTCTGGCGGATGTGGAAATAATCCAGCTTCTCTCCAAGGGCGATGCGCCCTATGCCTCCCATGAACTGGTGGACAATTTCACGGTCAACAGTTTTTTCATAGGCAGCAACATCCGGGAATACATCCAGCAGGGCTTCGGAGACTACACTCCCATGATGCTCTCCGATATTCCCAGGGTGTTCAGATCCGGTCAACTGCCCCTGGATGTCGCTTTGATTCAGGTTACTCCGCCGGACAGCAGGGGCAAGGTCAGCCTGGGCATTTCCGTTGATATCGTCAAGAGTGCAGCTGAAAATGCCTCCCTGGTCATAGCCCAGGTGAATCCGGAAATGCCGCGGACTCTGGGAGACAGCTTTCTGGATATTTATGACCTCGATGTCCTGGTCCCGACTTCAACCCCTCTCCTGGAGAGGACCTCCACTCCGCCCACCGAAGATACCAGGCGTATAGGACAACACATAGCAGCCCTCATCGAAGACGGTTCGACTATTGAATTCGGCATAGGCCGCATACCCCATGCGCTGGTCGAGTTTCTCAAGGATAAAAAAGACCTGGGAATCCACACTGAAATGCTTACCGATTCCATTATCGAGCTGGTGGAATCAGGGGCAGTATCCTGCAAGCGAAAGAGTATGGACCGGGGGAAAATCGTAACCAGCTTCTGCATGGGCACGAAAAAACTCTACGACTATGTCGACAACAATCCTTTTTTCTGCTTCCGGCCCACCGAGTACGTCAATGACAGCTATATCATAGGGAAACAGCACAAGATGGTGGCGATCAACATGGCCCTGGAAATCGACCTCACGGGTCAGGTGTGTGCCGATTCCCTGGGATCCATGTTTTATTCAGGTATCGGGGGACAGGTGGACTTCAACAGAGGTGCCGGGCGTTCTAATGGCGGCAAGGCCATTATAGCCCTGGAATCTACCGCCAGGAAGGGAACCGTATCCCGGATAGTCACCCGGTTGACCCCTGGTGCCGGGGTAGTAACCACCCGGGGTGAAGTGCATTATGTAGTGACAGAGTACGGAGCGGCTTATCTGCACGGCAAGAGCGTTCAGGAAAGAGTCCTGGCCCTGATCAGCATCGCCCATCCCGATTTCCGGGAAGAACTCTTCCGGGAAGCCTTGGAAGCAAAATATATCAAACAGGAACTCGCCGAAGTCGAAGGCCGTTTTCTGGTGGCTTCCCAGGAAATGAACACCTCCTATCTGCTGGATGACGGGATCAAAGTGAACTTCCGTCCCGTTCACCTGACGGATGAGCCCAGAATGAGAGACATCCTCTACGCCCTGTCCAAGGAGACCCTTTACTATCGCTTTATGTCCCACAGTCAGCGTTTCGGACACCGTCAGATCCAGAATTTCGTTTACATCGACCACCGCAAAGACGTGGCTATCGTGGGCACGGTTCCCGAAGCCCACGGTGAAGATATAATCGCCATCGGCCGATACTATCTCAACGAGAAGACGAACAGAGCGGAGGTAGCTTTTGTCATCCGGGATGAATGGCAAAATAAGGGCATAGGAACCTTTCTCTTCAATCACCTGGTTAATATTGCCAAAAAAAACGGTATATCAGGGTTTTCAGCTGAGGTCCTCAGGGATAACAAGAGGATGCAGGCAATTTTTCATCATTGTGGATTCAAGGTGAAAAGCAAACTTGAGGAGGACGTCTACAGTTTCCAGATAGATTTCTATTAGTGAAGGGTTTCTATGGCATAGCCGCCTCGATTGTCCCGGGTCAACAGGTAACCGGTATTCCCCTTAAATCCGAAATCGATTATATCCCTGGGAAGGGGCTTTGACTCCCAGGTTTCGGTCAGCCCCTCCAATCCCCAGGTCAGGCCGACGATGGAGTCTTTCCCTTCTCCATTTCCATCGAACAGACGCTCGATGCCTTTATCCACTATATTTGCAGTCTCCCCTCTCCTTTCCTTATTGATCAGGAAACACTGTCCGTCAAAACTGTTCTTCAGAACAAACCTCCTGGCTGTAAAAACCATTTCAGCCCCCTGCTCTTCAAAACCTCCGCGGTCGTATTTTTTTTCGGCCAGTTTCCTGGGATAGGCGGTTTCCCTGTAAGGCCCATATTTACGGGGACTGTAGGCGTAGACTTTTTCCTCTGGTATGTAGTACCCATATACTTCAGTGGTCGGCTCAATGATTATTACTTTTTCCCCATCCTCGGGATGGAGATTGAATTGATAGATTGAATAGATCTCCGCTGCCGGATCATAAATTTCCCCTCTTTCGACTGTCACCCCGGCTTCATCGTATTTCAGACGAAAAATGGGTCCGTTATACTGATCATAGGGCTCCTGGGTCTGACCGAGGGCGACCTTTTCTCCTATGCGGTTTTCTATAACTCTCAAATACCAGGGGAGTCCTGAAGCCAGAGGAAAAAGACGGTTGTTCTCCCTGGTGAGAATCAGCGAAGAGAGTTCATTATCAAGGCTTCCTGCATGTTTGACCTCACGGACCAGGGAAATCAACAGTTCATCTCCACCGTCTCCATCAAGATCTGATGTGTGCAGATGTATGGGAACCAGGCTCCCATCAAATAGGTATTGATCGACTCGTACAAGCCGTTCTCCTTCCATTTGAAAAAGATCGACACCGTCTTTGCCGAGCAGAGCGAGCTCTTCATCCTTATCGCCGTTCAGGTCACAGAAAACCATACGGGCGTAGTCTTTATCGCTCAGGCGGTACTTCTGTTTTTCAGCAGGTTCGATCTGCCTGGCTTTGTAAAGCTGTTTTTTCTCAACAGATGCCTTCGAAGAAGTAGAGGCGATTTGGCTTTTGTCCTCGCCAGAGGGAAGCAACTGAACAATTTGTCCTGCTGAACGGACGGTTTCAACCGGTTCTTCCGCGTTCCTGGTCAGGGAGTACATGGTATTGCCTGAATACACGGACTGAACCTTAGAGACCATAATTTCAGCCGTTTTTTCGAGACGAACCAGTACGCCGTACCGATCAGGCGGTTCCATTATTCGAGGACTGTTCAGCTCAACTACTTCGAAATTGGCCTCCAGCAAGGCTTCGAGCAGTTTCTGGTAAGGGCGCCAGGAATTCTTGGCTCCGACATTGGTGTAGAGATAGATGGTGGGAGAACTGGGGATAACGACACTGTCACTCTTTTCCGGATCTTTCCCAGGAGTAATGATGCGGCGGGCCAACACGCTGCCGTCAAAAACTGAGACGACACGGATCAACGAGGAAGTTGCCTGAAGGTAGACGGGGTGAGGGCTGTCACTTGTTATAATGAGCTCCCTGCCCCGTTCAGGCGTCTCCACGTCGGAAGCAGGCTTGAAGACAATTCTGTCGCCGTGCATCTCTTCTACTGTTCCGACCTCTTGATATACGGTCGGAAACCGTTCCTCCAGGAAGGAAATAAGAGCCTGCCACTCGGTTGGCGAAGTTGCCGAAGACCGGAAGGGTATAAGAAGAAGGGCAATGAATCCTAAGGCAACGGGAAAAAGACGGTGAAATCGCATGGTATGAAGCTCGGTTATACTTTGTTCTCTATCAGGAAAATCTTATAAGTCACAAAGACATGGAGACTGTCCAGGGGAAGAGCCGCCATGTCTTCGGGACACTATGCGAAAAATAAAAAACCAGGGCACGAGTTATAGGAATATACAGACGTGCCCTGGCTGAAAATGGTACCAGACTATCGGATCAAATCCGGTTTAGAAGCTCCACTTCATCTCTATCGTGTCCAGATAGGCGGTCTGGTCGAAGTCCGGACCGTTAAGATCCTCGACAGCATCTCCGGGTTCGAAGATAGACAGGGTGTTACCTATGGAGAAGTGATTGCTGAAAGTATAGGTCAAATTCAGATCGAATTCCAGGCCCATGTCATCATTCTGGATGCCGAGGGCGTCTTCTTCAGCCAGGGTGAAGTACATGACCTGGACTTTATAGCTGAGATTCTCATTTATCTGACCTTTGGAACCGCCGCCGTACATAATCATCCCGGGAGCATTTCCTCTCGAGGAATTACTGATTCCGCCGTACCCTTGGGTGCTGCCCAGAGTATTGAAGTTGTTACTGTAAAGGTGGGTACCCAGGGCAGGAACGAAGCGGTAAATCAAGGCGTTTTCCATACCGAAGGTCGGGGTGTAGCGGGAGATATTGCCGATACCATTGAAGGCCTCGAGTTCATCATCAGTGGGGTTGTCGTCACCACTCAGGTAATATCCGCCGACATAGGGATTGAAAACCGGACCAAGATCAAGTTCCACAGAACCGTAGGCACCGAAGGCGTCGATATCATGGTCCTGGGTAGCGGCCGGACCGGTAGCATCGGAATCCTTGTCCATCTCACCGGTGGCGTACACCACTTCAAAACGGGGGGTGATGATGCCCATTTTGCCGTAAGCCTCAACCCCGAGGTAATGGGTCTGAGCTTCGTGATCCGGATTGTCGCTGAAGGCATACATAGGAGCTACGGTCAAGCCGGTACCGGTGTTGATGCCGGCTCTCAGGGTGTAGACCCGCCAATCTATGTTGTCTCCGTCAAATACGCCGCCGGCGTCGTCAATATCGTCCTGGATAATAAGATAGAGAAGCTCCCAGCTTGTGGAGGCGCATTTGCCGTTAAGGCCGATATAAGGATGATCGTCTCCATAGAGGATGCCACCGGTGTTGATATCCAGAAATTTGGTGTTCCAGCCGGTGCTGAGTCGGGCCGGCCCGAAATCGTAGCCGAAGTCGAGCTTTTCAATACCGAAGGAATTCCCGCTCATCCCGATTTCATCTTCACGGAAATTTAGGAAGGGATCTCCCCCCCTGTCGCCATTAGCCTTGTTCAGGCTGAAATCACCTTCCAGGATGACCAGGAAGTCCCAGTTCTTACCTTCTCCCTTCCAGCCGATTCGCAGTTCGTTGCGGACGCTGTGGTCCTTCATGAAGCCATTCTCATCGAGAATGAAATCCCGGTTGGTGTTCTGATCGTTGAAATCTATGTCCGTCATGAAATGAGGATACGATTTCAGACTGCCAAAAAATTCAACATCAATATCCTTACTTTTGGCGGAAAGCTGACCGCTCCCCATTTTGGCGAACGCCCCGGCCGGAGCAAGCAGCAGACCGGCTGCAACCGCAGCAACAACATAGTTTTTTCTCATCTCTCTCCTCCTTGAGTTTTCACAGTTTTCCATCGCAAAATTAAGGAAATCTGCAAGGTTAAAGTGGACTTTGGGAACATATACAAGGGACGCTTAATTTTGTCAAGCCGGTATATGGACCTAAGCACCTTATGTTGTTATTTTTTTTATCAAGATTATTTGCCTCTTGATAGAAATATATTTTTCTTTGACATCCAGTGGTAAACTTCATATATTAATCGTTTTTTTAATGCACTAACGTGACTGAGATAAAAGATTTTCTTTCCTGCCTCAACGGTGAGGAGGCCTTACAAGCCGAACTTACCGGACTTAAGCCCGGTGCCAGATCTCTGCTGGCTTCCATGGTCGCCCGAAAATGCGGCTCAGCCCTTCTCTTCCTCGTTCCTTCCGAACCTCTGATACCGGCTGTCCTGAATGATCTCCAGCTTTTCAGCAGCCTCCCGGTTATACATTACCCCGCCCAGGAAATCCCTCCCTATACACCCCTTTCTCCAGACAGCAGGACAACGACCGACAGACTCTCCGCCCTGTACAGAATAATCGGCCTGAACCAGCCCTTTATATTCGTGGCCTCGATAGAAGCTCTGCTCCGTCGTACTATGCCCCTGGTCAGGATAGACGAACTTGCTGAACTGGTGATCAGTGGGGAGGAAACCGACCGGCAGGACCTCGCCGATTCTCTTCTGGCCGGTGGTTACGAGAATGTTTCCCTGGTCCAAGAGCCTGGTGAATTTTCTGTCCGTGGTGGAATCATGGATATTTACCCACCTCTCTTCAGTCCGTCTGATATCGAATTAACGAATGAGGAAGATGGAGCCATCAGTCACCCCATCCGGCTCGATTTCTTTGGAGACACGGTTGAATCGATCCGTCTTTTCGATCCAATCAGCCAACGCTCTATCAGAGAAATCCAGGAAGCACATTTTATCCCGGTCAGTGATGTTCTCATGCCTGCTCCCGACTCCTCCGGACTCAAGAATATACTCGAGAAGTTCGACCAGCTGGCCGTTTCCTTGAAGCAGTCACCGGAAGCCGACAATATCAGGGATAAGCTGGCCAGTGGCCGACGTTTTCCCGGAATAGAGTTCTATCTGCCCCTGTTTTATGATCAACTTTCATCCCCCGTCGATGCTCTGCCCCGGGGTACCACGGTTGTGCAGTTTGACACGCCTGAAATCAATCAGTCACTCGAAATCATTGAAGAGCGTATCAGGAAGAATTATCAGGAAGCCCTGGAAGCTGGCATACCCGCAATAAGCCCGGATAAACTATTCCTCACCGCTCAGGAACTGCGAAAGAGCCTAACTGGATTCAGCCAGATCAGGATGTATGATTTCAAGGAACCAGGAAAAAATGATGGTGTTTTTTCCTTTAAGTCAACCGATCATACTCTGCTCAAGCAGGAAATAAGCACAACCCGCCGCTCGCACGGACCGGTTGCTCCTTTAAGCGATAAGTTTCTTGAATGGCTGAACGACCGTGAACAAGTCATCCTTTGCTGCAGATCAAGGCGAAGGGCGTCTCATTTTGCCGAACTCCTGATTCCTTACGGCCTGGAGACCGAATTATATCATGGATCCCTGGATCCTGATAAAGTAAAGACCGGCAGGGTCTATCTGACGGAGAAACCTGTCAGTCAGGGATTCTACCTTCCAGAGGAAGGCCTTCATATCCTTTCAGAAGTAGAAATCTACGGCGAGAAAGGCCCCGGTAAAGCATCCAAAAGTGCCCGAAGGAAAGAGAAGCCTTCGATCCGTTTTGAAAATCTTGAACCCGGAGAATACGTGGTTCATGCAGATCATGGGGTCGCTGTTTTTCGTGGCATTGTCCATCTCGAGCACAACGGAGTGGGTAGTGACTATCTGGAACTTTCCTACCAGGATGATGATAAGCTTTTTCTGCCAGTGGACCGCATGGCCCTGATCTCCAAATATCACGGTATAGCAGATCAGGTACCGGCAATCAGCAGACTGGGCAGCAAATCATGGGAAAGGACCAAAAAAAAGGTCACGGAGGCTGTCTGGAAGGTAGCTCGGGAATTGCTGGATCTTTACGCCCGCCGCCAACTTGCTGAAGGTCGTGCTTTTTCCGGGGCCGGTGAATTATACAGCGAACTGGAAGGCTCTTTCCCCTTTGAAGAGACCTCCGGGCAAATCGGCGCCATTGATGACGTAATAGGAGACCTGACCTCCAGCAAAACCATGGATCGTCTGGTATGCGGAGACGTGGGGTATGGCAAGACGGAAGTAGCGGTGCGGGCAGCAGCCAAAGTGGCTGAGGACGGTTTTCAGACTGCCCTTCTGGTCCCCACCACCGTCCTGGCTGAACAGCATCTGGAAACTTTCCGACAGCGCTTCGAAGGCTTGCCGGTAAGGGTGGCCAGCATAAACCGTTTCAGGTCAACCAGGGAGCAGAAAGAAATAGTCGCTGAACTGGCTGCCGGACGCCTTGACATTATTATCGGGACCCATCGCCTTCTCTCTAAAGACATCAGCTACCATCGACTGGGACTGCTGATAATCGATGAAGAACATCGCTTCGGAGTAAAACATAAAGAAAAGCTCAAAAGCTTCAAGACGAATATAGACGTACTGACCCTGACCGCCACTCCCATTCCCAGGACTCTGCAGCTTTCCCTTCTTGGCATACGAGATCTATCCACCATCAATTCTCCCCCCCGTCACAAACGCTCTATTAAAACCTTCATAGCCCGGCAGGACGACCTGGTTATCAAAGAAGCTATTATCAAAGAGCTGCAGCGAAAGGGTCAGGTTTTCTTTGTCCATAACCGGGTGCAGAGCATCCAGGAAACCGCCCGGAGGATCCAGAAGCTTGTCCCCCAGGCCAGGGTCGCCGTGGGGCATGGACAGATGTCACCCAGACAGCTTGAGGATATTATGGTGAGCTTCACCAAGAAGGAAATCGATGTTCTCGTAAGTACTACGATTATCGATTCCGGCCTTGACATACCTTCAGCTAATAGTATCATTATCACCAGAGCGGACCGCTTTGGCCTGGCTGAAATCTATCAGTTACGAGGCCGGGTCGGTAGGGGAAATGAACAGGCTTTTGCCTATCTTCTCGTTCCCTCTCTTGATGGACTTTCCAGGGAGGCAAAGCAGCGACTCAACGCTGTAATGGATTACAATGAACTCGGGGGCGGTTTCAAGCTGGCCATGAGTGATCTCCAGATAAGGGGAGGAGGCAATATTCTGGGTAAATCGCAGAGCGGGAACATTGCCGCGGTCGGCTATGATCTCTACCTTGATCTTCTCCAGAAAACCGTAGAAGACCTTAAAACGGGTAAATCCGGCATGATGGAGAGTCAGGCCGAAATAGACCCTGAGATAAATCTCCAGATCTCCGCCTTTATACCCGAATACTACATCCAGAGCACTGATCAACGATATCTTGCCTACCGCAGAATAACCAGTATAAAAGATGAAGAAGAACTCCTTGACCTGAGGGCCGAACTGAGTGACAGGTACGGCCCCATTCCCAGGGAACTGAACAATCTGATAGCCATCATTTCCCTTAAACTGCTCCTTAAGGAGTACAGGATAAGCAAACTGGAACAGGGCAATAATGTTCTGGCCCTTACCTTCCTCGAAGATACCCCGGTCACCCCGGATAAAATCCTTAGTCTGGTGGCCAGAAATAAAGAAAAAAATAAATTTACACCCGATGGAAAACTGATCATAAGAACGAAAATGAAAAAACCTGAAGAGGTGTTTGACCGGATCAAACAGATTCTCCAGGAACTCACCAGCCGCTAAGCAGGTTCATCCAGTGTATAAAACGTTATAATATAGTCATTAAGTCATTATTGGAGGTTAAAAAATTTGCGCATCAGAAGATATTTAGCGGGGAACACCGTCAGATCTTATATTATCCTTTTTATTATTGTCTTTCTGATCCCGATTAATGCACAGAGCGGCAGACTCCTGGACAGAGTTGTAGCCGTAGTTAATGACGAAGTGATCACGCTTTCCGAGCTTAACCAGGAAGCGGCTCCCTTTCTGAAACAGGTCAGGGAAAGAGTTCCCCAGGCACGGCAGGCAAACCAGGAAAACCAGGTCAGGCAGGAAGTTCTTGAAAAGATGATCGACCAGGAACTTATCCGGCAGGCAGCAGCCAGGGAACATATCAGCGTCAATGACGAAGAGATCGATGCAACTCTGGCCCGGATAGCTGCAAGTAATGATACCACCGTCGAGGAGATCAAGCGCCAACTGGAGGACTCCGGCGCCTCCCTGGAAAATTACCGGGAGAACATCAGAATGCAGATCCTGCGTTCAAAACTCATTGGAAGAAATATCAGAGCGAAAACAGTGGTAAGTGATGAACAGATCAAAGATTTCTATGAAAATACGTATGCCAGGGACTACCAGAAGGAGGGGTACCACCTGATGCAATTTGGTGCCGGCTGGAATGGAAAGGGCAGGCATGAATCCAAGAGGGAGGCATGGAAATCAGCAAAAACAATGAGAACCAGAATACAAAACGGCGAAAATTTTGCCGAAATCGCACGCCAACACTCCGACCTCCCATCTGCTTCAGAGGGGGGGGATATCGGCATATTTAAAAAGGATGAACTGGCTCCCTATATGCGGAAAGCCGTTAAGGATCTGCAGCCCGGGGAACTCAGCCCCATAATAGAGACCAGGTCGGGCTTCCAGTTTTTTCTCCTGCTCGGAAGCAGAGAAGGAGGCACTACCCTGAAGGCTCCCCTGAAGGTAGTGCGTGAAAATATCCGGGAAAAATTATACAGACAGTCTCTGGAAAGCAGGTTTGAAAAGTGGACCAAAGAGCTCCGTGAAGAAGCATATATCAAAAAATTGCTTTAATACATCTTTAAAAAAATCATGGCGGTGGAAGGCCAGGGGTAATGATGGATACTGATATCCCGGTAGAAAATAACAGAACGGAGGTTGAAAATAAAGAGCCGTCTTTGCATCAGGAAAGTCTTGGGTCATTTCTACGCAGGGAGAGGTTAAAGAAAGGTCTCAATCTTCAGGAGATAGCTGACGGAACCTGCATCAGCATTACAACTCTCCGGGTTCTGGAAGAAGACGATACAAACAGGATGCCGGCAGATGTTTTTGTCAGAGGGTTTCTCAGGCTATATGCTGAACAGGTCGGAATAGACTCCGGGGTTGTCCTGAAAATGTATGCCAGATCAAAGAGGGAGTCAGGTCAGGGAGGGCAGGAAGATCAGACTGAAGCCAACGACAGGAAGGGGGTGCCTGACCGCACTCTTTCAGACCGGTTTGGTAAAATTATCGTTTTTATTATTCTGCTTGCCGTTTTAGGCCTGCTGGCATTCTATCTGGTTGATCCATCCTTCCGACATTCATTTTTCAATGGCTGAGCTCCTCTCTAGGGCAGTAACAATAGGTGTTACTGAGTATGGCGATTCAGACAAAATTGTCACTTTTTACTCCGAAAGGTACGGAAAAATCTCAGGTATCGCTAAGGGGGCTAAACGCAGCAAAAAGCGGTTCGTCAACAAACTCGAGTACTTCTCCCTGCTAAACCTGTGTCTGCATTCTTCCAGGAAATCAACCCTCCTGCGGCTTGATAGTGCTGACCTCATCAAGTCGTACCAGTCACTTAGTGAAAGCTATCGGAAATATACGGCGGCAATGCTGGTGATCGAGTTGATAGGCGCCCTGACCAGGGAATATGACAGCGATCCAAACCTTTACCACTTGCTGTCCTGGAGCCTCGACAGAATAGCCGAGACGGAAGAGCAGGCAGATACGGTTGTTTTTTTCCAGTTGAAGCTGCTCCATTTCACCGGTTTTCTGCCCCAGCTCACAGGATGTGCCGCCTGCGGTGGACTGCTGGAGGAAAAATCTCTTTTCCTGCCTTCAGCTGACGGTCTTTACTGTTCAAGCTGTCTGCCTGCAAGGGGGCCGGCTTCTCCCAGCAGGCTGTCAATTTCCACCCTCAGGACCTTGGAAATGGCGAGGTCACTGCCTCTGGAAAAAATATCCAGAGTCAGATTGACCCCAGCTTCATGCCGGGAATCTTTACGGCTTTTCAAAACCTGCATTCATTATCTTCTGCAGCGGGAGATCCATTCCTGGCGGGAATTTGAAAAGATTATCTAAAAAGCAGTGGATATTGAGACAGTCATGTTTGACAAGAGCACGAAACGTTTTCCCGTCAAAGAAGAGTTCATTTTCCTAGCCCACTGCGGCATATCTCCCCTCTATATAGAAGCGGCTATACTCGGCGCCGAACTTCTTCATCGACACAGCAGGGAAGGGCTGCTTGTGGCCAATGATTACATGGCCATACTGGAGAATCTACGCAGTAGCTGTGCCGAATTCCTGCACACTTCCGCTGAAAATCTGAACCTGGTCAAAAACACGTCGGAAGGCCTGAGCATGATAGCTAACGGCTATCCTTTTGAACCAGGCGATGAAATAATCAGTTATGTCCACGAATATCCAGCGAACCATTACCCATGGAGGCTCCAGGAACAAAGAGGCGTCAAACTCAAACTCCTGCCGGACAGGAATGAAACCGAAGTTGAACTAAACCGCCGCCCCTGTTCATGGAGCATGGCGGATCTGGAAAAAACGGTTACCGATAGAACCAGAATGGTTGCCCTCAGTCATGTTCAGTTTTCCAGCGGTTTTGCTGCCGATCTGGGGGAATTGGGTGAATTCTGCCGGAGCAGGGAGATCCACCTGGTCATTGATGCAGCCCAGAGTCTGGGCTCTCTTCCTATTTCTCCGGAAGAAGCCCATATAGACGCCCTGGTTGCTTCCTCCTGGAAATGGCTGCTTGGCCCTATCGGTACAGGAATCATGTACACCTCCCCTTCCCTCCGCGATAAGCTGGGACATGTCATGAGCGGAGCCGAACTCATGCAGCAGGGACCTGATTTCCTTGACCACACCTGGCGTCCCTGGTCCAATGCCAAGCGCTTTGAATACAGCAC
>JBEPXR010000020.1:0-14582 GCA_041641775.1 Desulfobia sp.
CTTCTCCCGCCCTGCAGAGAAATAAGAGTATAAAACACTTCCAGGAAGGCAAGGGGGATGTTTTTCTCATCAGCCTGAAGGCGGGAGGCTTCGGTCTCAATTTGAGTGCTGCCGACTTTGTCATTCATATGGATCCCTGGTGGAATCCGGCCGTGGAAGACCAGGCATCAGACAGAGCGCACCGTTTGGGTCAGCAGCGCCCGGTTACCGTATACCGGCTGGTTATGAAGAATTCCATTGAAGAACAGATCGTCGAATTGCACGCCAAGAAAAGGGAACTTGCCGACAGTCTCCTCGAAGGAAGCGACGTGGCCGGCAGAATACCGACGGAACAGCTGTTGGAACTCTTGAAAGGATGATTTACCGAACAATTACCATGAACGAGGAATAATGACTGTCTCCTGGCTTTTCCCGTCCATAATAGCCTCCCTTGCCGGCGGCCTGATCCTCTGTCTCACCTATTTCGCCCTTTTTTATCAGGACAGAGAAAAGGCCCTGTTTATATGGGCAACCGGCTGGGCGCTCTATTCCGTGCGCTTCGTCTTCATGCTTTTTCTGCTCCTTCCCGGTGCGAAAGGGCTTGATTCCCTGTTTCTCATTGCCAATCAACTGTCAGCGCTGTTCAGCGGAGTTATCATCTTATGGGGCACCCATGTCTTTGTTAACCGGAAAATATCCCGGATCTGGTTCTTTCTCACCCTGCTTCTGACTCCGTGGACCATATACGCAGTCCTGTTTGCTGTCCCTTTCAGATTGATGAGTCTGCCCTGTTATTTGTTCCTGGGAACAGTGTATATTGCCACTGGTATTATTCTTTACCGTCGAATCGCCGTTCATGGCTCCGGCAGGCTTATCACCAGCTCCGCCTTTATACTCTGGGGCATCCATAAGATAGATTATCCTTTCCTGCGCCCTGTTCTATGGTTCGCCCCCTGGGGGTACCTGTTAAGTGCTGTTCTGTCGTTGATCGTTGCTATTGGCATCCTTCTTATTTATCTGCAGACCACACGGTACGCACTGAAAAGGGCCCAGAAAAGGTACCAACTGGCGATCCAGGACTCTACGGATGGACTTTGGGACTGGCCTGAAATAGAAAAGGATACATGCTGGTGGTCACCGAGGTTTTATGAAATGCTGGGATATGAGCCAGGCCAGATTGTTTCAGCAAGATCGGTCTTCATGGAACTCATCCACCCGGATGACAGAGAAGAAGTCAGAAGAGCGCTTGAAAAACACCTCGAGGACAATACCTCTTACGATGTGGAAATCCGATGCAGAACTGCATCTGGCGAATACCGCTGGTTCAGTGAAAGAGGCAAGGCCTTGAGAAACACCGGTCGGCATTCTATGCGGATGTCGGGTTCTATTCAGGATATTCATCAAGGGAAAGTAGCGGAACAGACTCTCATTCAAAACGAAGAGAAGTACAGAAGATTAGTTGAGTCGATCCGGGCGGTGCCCTGGGAGATGGATATCAAGACAGGCAAGTTTACCTACCTTGGACCGCAGTTTTTCGATATAACAGGCTTTTCCCCTGAAAAAATGTCCGACTTTCAAGACTGGGCAGACACTCTGCATCCGGAAGATCGTGAATATACAATCAATTACTTCAGGCATATTTCCGAGTATGGAGAAGACCATGACTTCATTTACCGGGCCGTTCGCTCCAATGGCGGGATCATCTGGATTCAGGACATCGTCAGCATAGTTGATGGAGAGGCCGGACCGGAAAAGCTGGTGGGATTTATGCTCGATATCACTGAAAATATTCAGTCCGAGATGAATCTGGAAAAAACTGAAATGGAATGGTCAGCTGCCATGGACGCCATGGATGATGCCGTTTATCTGTTGGATCTGGACCGTCATATAATCAGGGCCAACAAGGCCTTCTATCTGATGACCAATTCTTCGCCTGAAACAGCTATCGGCAAACATATTGAAGAAATTGTCCACCCCGAAGGGGAAGAAGATGTTCAATGCAGGGTATGTGAGGCACAGCAGAAAAAGATAGACACCACCGTCATCATGGAGGCTGACCACCCCCACAATCCATCGGGTCAGCCGATTGAAATTAAGATAAAAGTTGTCAACGATGCCCACGGGCAGCCGCTCAGCATCTTTATGATACTTCACGATCTCAGCAATTCGCGCAGGGAGCAGAGAGAAAAGGAAAAGCTTGAGGCCCAGCTCCGCCAGGCCCAGAAAATGGAGGCAATAGGGACTCTCGCTGGAGGCATAGCCCATGATTTTAATAATATACTGGCAGCGATCATGGGGTATGCGGAGATGGCGGAAGAGGAGATTCCGGTGGATAATCCCGCCCGCAGCGACCTCGAAAAGGTTCTGAGGGCCAGCAGGCGGGCCAGAGATCTGGTCAGACACATACTGACCTTCAGCCGACAGAGTGAACGTGAAATGGGCCCCATTCAGCCCTACCTTATTGTTAACGAGGCATTGAAACTTCTCAGGGCTTCCATACCCACTACCATAGAAATCAACCAGAAGCTCGATAAGTACAGCGGATTCGTCATTGCCGATCCTACCCAGATTCACCAGGTCATCATGAACCTGTGTACTAACGCTGTACACGCCATGGAGGATACCGGAGGTCTTCTCGAGGTGATCCTGGACAGCGTGGCCCTGGCGGAGGATGACTTGAAGGATGATCTCATCGAGGCCAGACCCGGCTCCTATGTCAAATTAACCGTGTCAGACACCGGACAGGGAATTGCTCCGGAAAATCTGGACAAGATTTTCGATCCTTATTTTTCCACTAAAGAAACCGGCAAAGGAACAGGTATGGGTCTGGCCGTCGTTCATGGTATTGTTCAGAGTCACGGAGGGGTGATCACTGTCGACAGCCGTCCCGGAAAGGGAGCGACTTTTACCATTTTTTTTCCGAAAGCCAAACAGGCTGCGATTATTGAAGATTCTGATAATTCGATATGCCTCTCCGGTGATGGTACACACATCCTGTTCGTGGATGATGAAGAACTTATTGTAAACATCAGCAGAAAAATACTTGAACACCTCAGTTACAAAGTCACGGTGAAGTCAAGCAGTAAGGAAGCACTGGATGCATTTAAAGAAGCACCTGACAAGTTTGACCTGGTTATAACCGATCAGACTATGCCACATATGACAGGTATTGAACTGGCCAGGGAAATTCTGGCCGTCAGACCGAAGATGCCCATTATTCTCTGTACCGGATACAGTGAACTGGTTAACAGGGATTCGGTAAAGAAAACAGGCATTGCAGAATTTTTGATGAAGCCCATTGGAAAAAAAGAATTTGCTGAAGCAATTCATAATGTCCTGAGAAAAGCTGGCCAGTAAATCCCTCCGTCACCCACGACTTCAGTAACCTCTCCACGTAAACCAATTTACCATTTGCCAGAGTGGTTCGGCTCCTGATACACTTAGAAAAATTGGATGGGCAGGGTCCGAACTGAGTCTGCTATCAGGCAGACTTCCTCCTCAATCCTCTCGTTCAGAAACCGTATTTTTCTCATGCATCCGGATTCTCAATAAAATAAATTCGACAGGAAGCGCTGAGACAGCGGGTAGTACTGTTACAGGAATTATCCATGTATATAACCATGATTGCCACCGAATGCGCTCCTTTTGCCAAGGTGGGAGGCCTGGCCGATGTTGTCCCCGGTCTTAGCAGAGAGCTCGAAATACAGGGAAATTCCGTGGAAATTATCCTGCCGAAGTATGACTGCGGCAGGTACGATCATGTCTGGGGGCTTACTCTTGATTACCAGGATCTCTGGGTTCCATGGTTTGAAGGGGCTGTACACTGCAGTGTTTACACTGGGTTTGTACACAGCCGCAAATGTTTCTTTATAGATCCTCACTCCCAGGATAATTTTTTCAACCGTGGGTATTTTTACGGTTACCCAGATGAAACGATGAGGATGGCTTTTTTCAGCAAAGCCGCCCTGGAATATATGCTTAAGTCCGGGAAACGGCCGGAAATCATTCATTGCCATGACTGGCAGACCGGCTTGATTCCCGTTATGCTCTTCGACATCTATAAAAGCCTGGGAATGGAAAACCAGAGGATCTGTTATACGATTCATAATTTCGGTCACCAGGGTCATGGAGGACAGGAGGTTCTATGGGCTACCGGCCTTGGTGCTCCTCATCATTACCTTCAGGAGGACAGGCTGCGTGATGAATTCAATAACAGCCAGCTCAACTTCATGAAATCTGGCATTGTCTATGCCAACTTTGTAACCACTGTCTCCCCGACCCACGCCTGGGAAGTCAGACACGGTGAGCAGGGCAGGGGACTGGGGCATACCCTGCACGTTCACCAGAATAAGTTCGGGGGAGTTTTGAACGGTCTTGATTACGATGTCTGGAATCCCATGATCGACCCCCTCATCCCCAAAAGCTATGGACCGATAAACCTGGAAGATAAGTATATCAATAAAGAGAGGCTCCGGGACCGTTTTCTACTCAAGAAAGACTACAAACCCGTCATCGCTTACATCGGTCGTCTGGATCGCCAGAAAGGAGTGCATCTCATCAGGCATGGCATTTTTCATGCCTTGGAAAACGGGGCCCAGTTTGTCCTCCTGGGTAGCAGTCCAGATGGAGATATCACCAGGGATTTTTGGCAGCTTAGAAATGATCTGAATGATAATCCGGATTGCCACCTTGAGCTTGATTTCAGTGAAGAACTCGCCCATCTGATCTATGCCGGAGCCGACCTGATGATTGTTCCCAGTATATACGAACCCTGCGGACTTACCCAGTTAATTGCCATGAAGTATGGTACCGTTCCCATAGTCAGGGCGTGCGGCGGTCTGGCGGATACGGTTTTTGACTATCAGTTTTCAGGAAAGTCTGAGGACGAGAGAAACGGATTCGTCTTCTATCCGGAAGATTCATCAGCCCTGGAATCAACCGTTATAAGGGCACTTGGTCTCTGGAATCATTATCCCTCCGACTTCAGAAAGCTGATCGTAAACGGTATGAATTGCGACTACTCCTGGAATAAACCGGCACAATATTACTTGAATATCTACAATCTGATCCGCCATAAGTAAATGGTGACGGATTAACGACTGAACGGTTGATCGCAGGAAAATAAGCCTGATATTATGCAGATACCGGAACATATAGACGGAATACCCACTGTCAGCGGTTATGAAAAGGAAGTCAGAGAGGCCGTTCAAGAACGCTCAGGAATGGATATTTATCTTTCTGCAGCCGAAATTGATTTTTCTGAGATCAAGAGCGCCCATGCCATCGCCCTGCACATGCATCAACCCTTGATTCCGGCCGGGGGAGATGATATCAGAAACGCTGTTCTCATCAGCAATCTCCAGTACATGATGGAGCACCAGGATATAGGAGATAATCATAATGCTCCGGTCATGGAGTGGTGTTACAAGAGGATGGGGGAGTTCATCCCGCAACTTGCAGATGAGGGCATTAACCCCAGAATCATGCTGGAATATTCCGGCACCCTGCTGCACGGTTTGCGACAGATGGGATCAGATGAAGTTATCGGGACCTTGAAAAGCATTACCTGCGATTCTGCCTACCGGGACAAAGTGGAATGGCTGGGATGCCCCTGGGGGCATGCCGTAGCACCTTCAACCCCGGTGCAGGATTACCGTCTTCATGTCCTTGCCTGGCAGCAGCATTTCGCCGGTATTTTCGGTCTGGAAGCCCTGCAGAGGGTAAAAGGCTTTTCCCCCTCCGAGATGGCGCTGCCCAATCATCCGGATGTAGCCTATGAATTTGTCAAGACTCTTAAAGAGTGCGGCTATAGCTGGGTCCTGGTTCAAGAGCATTCTGTTGAACTGGCTGAAAATGGGGAAGGGCCACAGTATAAACATCTTCCTCATCAACTGGTCTGCACCAACTCACATGGCCAGAGCGAATCCATAATCGCCGTCATCAAGACCCAGGGCAGTGATACAAAACTGGTGGCCCAGATGCAACCATACTATGAAGCGCAGAGCCTCAGTTCCTACAACATAGCCGGCAGAAAAATACCGCCACTGGTTTGCCAGATCGCCGACGGCGAAAACGGCGGAGTGATGATGAATGAATTTCCGCCTAAATATAAAAAAGTTATGGGGGAAAGTTCAGGGAGTGATACTCCACCATTAAATATTTCGGAATTTCTGGAACATCTTTTTGCAGCCGGGGTGAAGCAGAAAAACCTGCCCACTCTTCAACCCCTTTTCCAGAAAAAGATCCAGGACAACTTCCAGCCCGGTAGTGGACCTGAAAAACTCGCAAAGACTATTGAACGACTGAAAAAGGAGGATCATGACTTTCACATGGATGGCGGATCCTGGACTAATGACATATCCTGGGTCAAAGGCTATGAGCATGTTCTCGGTCCAATGGAAGAGGTAAGTAATCTCTTCTATGAAAAAGTTCTTCAAAAAGATGATCCCACCGACAGTCAGGCTTACCGTAATGCCCTCTTTCACCTGATGTGCACCCAGACCAGCTGTTATCGCTACTGGGGTGAAGGTTTATGGACAGATTACGGTAGGGAGATCTGCCGGCGGGCTACGGAGATCATCCGGCACAATTTTTAAATACTGCCTCTTCCTATTCGATCACCGGCTCTTGAAAGTTTTTTTGACATTAAGGTAACATAATGCGTTATAATTCCACTGAAAAAGAGATAAGAAAAATAGCTGATGCCAGACACCATGACCCCTTTTCCTTCTTGGGGAGACACCCTGACGGGCAAGGAGGGGTCACGGTCAGAGTCCATATTCCCCTTGCCCGGGAAGTTCGGCTGGAAGGCAACCAGGTCATGGAGAGGATAGAAGGCACCGATGTCTTCATCTGGCAGGGTGATGAGAAAGATATTCCCTACCGGTACAGAGTCACGTGCATCGATGACCAGGGACGTGAATATGCCAGATACGATCCCTACTGTTTTCCCCCCCAGCTTTCCGATTTCGATCTTTATCTTTTCAATCAGGGTAAACACTGGCACGCCTACCGTTTTATGGGCAGTCATATCCTGGAAGCTGACGGAGTACAGGGTGTACTTTTCGCGGTCTGGGCTCCCAATGCAGAGAGGGTGAGTGTTGTCGGAGACTTCAACGGCTGGGACGGCCGGATTCACCAGATGCGGGTACGTGGAGGCAGCGGAATTTGGGAGCTTTTCATCCCTGATCTGCAACCCGGTACGTTATATAAGTATGAAATACGAAACGCTAGCTCAGGAAATATATTTATAAAATCAGATCCTTATGGCCAATATTTCGAGCTGCGTCCCAATACGGCAACCATTATCAGAGAAAATTCCGCCTATGAGTGGAACGATGACGAGTGGTTGAATACGAGGTCGGGCAGAGAATGGTTCCATGCGCCGATGTCTATCTATGAAGTGCACCTCGGATCCTGGAAGAAAAGGGAAGACGGCGGTTTTCTGAATTATAGGGAACTGGCCCCCAGGTTAGTGGATTACGTCAAGGACATGGGGTTCAGTCATATTCAGTTGATGCCCATCACGGAACACCCTTTTGATGGTTCATGGGGTTACCAGACCACCGGATACTTTGCTCCAACCAGCCGCTACGGAGATCCGGACGACTTCCGTTTCTTTGTGGATTACTGCCACCAGAACCACATCGGTGTGTTCCTGGACTGGGTACCAGCTCATTTTCCCAAGGATGCACATGGGTTGGCACGTTTTGACGGAGAGGCGATATATGAACACGCCGATCCCCGCAAAGGGGAACATCTGGACTGGGAAACGCTCATTTACAACTACGGCAGGCATGAGGTGCGGGCCTTCCTGATTTCCAGTGCCAACTACTGGATCGAAGAATTTCATCTTGACGGGCTGAGGGTGGATGCTGTGGCCTCTATGCTCTATCTTGATTACTCCAGGCAGGATTGGATCCCCAACAAATATGGAGGTAGGGAAAATCTGGAAGCTATGGAATTTCTGCGAGAGCTGAACATCATGATCCATGGAGAACACCCGGGTGTAATGATGATAGCAGAAGAGTCAACTTCCTGGCCCCAGGTTACGCGCCCCGTTTACCTTGGTGGGCTGGGCTTCAGTATGAAATGGAACATGGGCTGGATGAACGATACCCTGGAATACATCAGTCATGACCCGATTCACCGTAAATACCACCACGATGTCCTCACTTTCAGCCTCCTGTACGCCTTTACGGAAAATTTCATTCTTCCGTTTTCCCATGACGAAGTCGTTCACGGCAAGAAATCGATGATCTACAAGATGCCCGGTGATGAATGGCAGCGTTTTGCCAATTTGAGGCTGCTGTATACTTATATGTTCAGTCATCCCGGGAAAAAACTTTTGTTTATGGGCTGTGAATTCGGTCAGGGACGAGAGTGGCAGAGTGACGAGATTCTCGACTGGTGGGTTCTGGAGTACCCGTTGCATCAAGGTCTACAGGGAATCGTCCGGGATTTGAACAGGCTGCATTTCCAATCACCGGCTTTCCATGTGCATGATTTCGAGTCTGCAGGCTTTGAATGGGTTGACTGCCATGACGCCCAGCAGTCGACTTTGAGTTATCTCAGAAAAAATGGTGATGAACTTCTGATCGTACTTCTTAATTTCACTCCGATTCCAAGATACAATTACCAGATTGGGGTCCCTCATGCCGGTAGGTATCGGGAAATCTTCAATTCGGATTCAGCAAATTACGGCGGCAGCAACGTCGGCAACGGCCCCGAATCTCTGGTAGCCCGATCAGAGCCTTGGATGAGCAGGCCTTATTCTTTGCAGGTTACTATACCTCCACTGGCGGGGGTCATTTTCAGGTTGGAGGAAAGAGAATAGAGAGGGCATGCTCTATTTGCCTTCTCCCTCATCACCCTGAGAGCCCCCATCAGAGGATGATTTCCGGGTGTCACTCGCCGGTTTGGCAATTTTGCTCTGTCTTTTCTTATCTTCCGTCGTGTTGTCACGTCCTTCCGGTTTTGCTTTTTCAACAGAAGTTGTCTCGCCAATTCCCGCTTCTCCTGTCCCTTCAGCAAGCTCTACCTGAATTGGTTTTTTTGAGGCGAGATGCAAATCTCTCTGCGGAAAGGCGATGGTAATTCCGGCCTCTTGCAGTCGCCTGAAGACTATCCGGCGCAATTCACTCTCTTCAGTCCACTTTTCTAGGGGGTTGTCTACTTCGAGCCAGAAAAAAAGCTTGAAGACCAGAGAGCTTTCTCCGAAATCCCAGAAAAGAACGGATGGTTCGGGAGTGGTAAGAACATCGTCCATTTCGTTCATGCACGACATCAGCACATCTATAGTAGTATCGACGTCCGATTCATAGTCCACCCCGACGAGGATATCGCCCCGCAGCTGGGAATCGTTCAGCGTCCAGTTTACGACCTCCTGTTCGAGAAACATGCTGTTTGGCACCAACACATCGATTCCGTCAAAACGTCTAACCCTGGTGTGACGACCACGGATTTCCTCCACGAAACCGGCATGGTCACTGACTTCAATGCAGTCGCCAATTCGGACAGGCTGCTCAATCGCCAGGATGAGGCCGCTCAGATAATCATAAATTGTACTTTTGGCTCCCAGTGAAGCGCCCAGGAGTAATACTGCCCCCAGGATACTGACGACAGTAAAAGGCATTCCCGCAGAGAGAACGGTGGCGATGACTACCAGAAAGGCGAGCAGATAGACCAGACCTTTGCTTATGGCGATTGCTATATGCCCTGGCATGCGCTTAAAGCGCACAAGCCAGCCCTTAACCATCCGTCCTGCCAGGGAGGAAAGCCACAAACCGGTAATAAGAAGTACCAGGGCCAGGATAAGCTGATGTAATCTGATCCAGTGCCCGCCTGTCTGGTAAAGGGGGAAATTAAGAATATACTTGCCCCATCCTTTTACTGATTCAGGAGTCTTCTTGTCCTTGTACGGGTATACTACTTCCTGATTCGACTGCTCTCCATTACCTCCGCCGGTAACAGCAGTAACAGCGCTCTTGGCTGCATTGCCAGCACTTGACTGGCAAAAAAGCGGGGGAGTGGTGATAAGGAGAAGAGTCAGGGTAATTGCGGCCGCAAAAATAAGCTGTGCACCATTTAAATATCTGCGGCGAAAGATAACTATCATAAACTGAAAGTGTAAAAGGACGGCCAGCCGGGGGCCCTGCAGCTGTTACGTGTTTTTCAATATAAGGTATTTGTCTGGAGTCGCCCTGTCAACCCCGATCAAGTGAGAGGAGATGGTATAGGTTTGAGATGACAGCGAAAGATGGACTAGCTGGGAAAAGAAAGATTCGAACCTGATAAGTTTTCTATCATTTTTCGTAGTTGATTTTACACATATAGGCTCCAAGCAGGACGGAAAAATTCAGGAGATAAAGCCAGGTCATAAAGGCAATAAATGTTCCCAGGGAACCGTATACCAGGCTGTAGGTGATCAAGCCGCTCTCTACCAGGAGACCGAAAATGAAGGTTACCGTTTGCAGAAGGACAATTGCCACGCTGCTGCCGGTCAGGGCCTCCCTCCAGGTCACCGTCCGTTTGGGGACATATCGATACAAGAGAATTAGGACAAAAATAGGAAACACCAGCAGTAAAACACGTGATAAAAGGTGAACAAATAGAGAATTAAAGAGATACCAGCCCGTTCCCCCCAGAAAGTTTAATGACGTCTGGAGCAGGAAATAAATGGCCAACAGGACAACCGATCCTGCAACCACGAGGATCCCGACTATTCTGCTGAAAAGTATTCCTCTCTGGGATGACGTGGGCCAGGCCCGGTTAATGGCATGAGCAAGCATGGAAAAGGCCATGGAAGAAGGCCAGATCAGAAAGATAATGCCGATGAGCCCTACGGCTTCGCGTCCGGCAATAACCTTGATGATGGTCTCCGTAAGGTAGGTGAGCGAATTCTCAGGGAGATATCTTGTTGCCATGGCCAGGATCATCCTTTGAACCTCATAACTTTCCAGCCAGAAACTTCCTATTGAAATGACGAGGAGAAGAAAAGGAAAAAGGGAGAAGATAAGATAAAAAGAAATGGCAGCGGCACTCTCGGTAATCCCGTTCTCAAGGCCGTGGTCGAGATTTTTGCGAAACCATGTGTAAAAACGTTTCCATTGGTTGAGGACGGAAGACACAGGCCTGAGTTTAAGCAGGGACATACTGTAGCTCGTTCAAATGACGATTAATGAACTGAACAGGAAATGCATGTATCATAAGACCCGCACCAAGCATATGGTTCTTTAATCCAAACGTGAACCTGTCTGCAGGGAGACTTTTGCCAGGAGAACAGCAAGGCTTACCAGTATGACACTGAAATCGAACACTGAAGCTCTGTGCATTGGTTCAAAGAGGCCTGATTGAGTGATGACTCTCTGACCTTCTGCCTGGGCCTCGATAATTTTCGGAGTAAAGTAACTGGTAAAGAGTAAACTGCTGATCGTTACGACAAGAGCTGTTCCCACCCGAAAGTAATCTTTTTTCTTGTAAATGGCGAGTTCCACCCCCTCTTTGACCAGTATAGCAATGACTATTACGTTCAACAGGGCGCAGTATTTTTTAAATACCGCCGTCATGACGAGACCTTCCTGAAAGTGACTTAATATCTCGCGCCCCAGAGCTATATCCGAATGAAAGATAGCCGGGGCGACAAAGGCAGCCAGGGCAAAAGTTGAACCCAGGGCTGTTCCCAGAAGAATAATGTAGAATACGTCAACGATCTTGCTCATAACATCCTCTGATTAGTGCGTTTCTGTTTCTGATGCCTGCTTCTGTTGGAATATAAAGGGACTGCGACCGGCTCGCCGTCTGAGCCAGTTTGCCGAGCGCTGTATCTGATTGTTTTTTAATAACCATTGTACCAAGCGGTACTTGCCCGGGAAATTCATGAGTAGCATACCTACAAAAATTGTAAAAAGACCCTGTCCCGGGGTCAATAACATTATGATTCCGGCGATTACCAAAAGTAAACCAAAAATGTTTTTAACTATGACAAAAAAACCTTTCAGAGCGGGATGGGAGGTGATCCATCTCTTCTTCGGCTTCCGTTTCCTGACAAAGTAGTCCTGAGGCAGACGGATAATTACCAGAGGTACACCGACCAGGGTAACAAGAAAAACGGCCATCGAGGAAAATGCAAGCCACCAGAGGGCCGTCTCATGGCTATTCATCCATTCAATCATGATTCATTCAGCAGCAGACCTTGCATTCCTTCGGCATTGAGGTATCTAACATTTGCTCATTTAACCGGATTAAAGACTTATCGGTGGATATGAAGAAAGTTGTGGCCTGAAATATTTATTCGGGAGTCTATTAATTCCGATACAACTAGTAATGATATACATAAACTGAGGAATGACAAATTAATAAAAAGGTGAAGGAGATAAAGGATACCCGCCCGAGGTCACGAAAACGATAAATAATAACGGGGGACAGGAAAATGGACGGTCTGGATCGAATAAGGCTGCTGGCGGAATTGGAGGACGATTTCTGTGAACTCAACCATGGACCTTACACGAAACGTGAGGATTATCAGGCAGCCAACTACCTCGTTGTCCCTGTGGGCTATAAGAAAAACAAGGTGGAAGAGGTCGCATGTCGTGAACTTGTTATTCCTGTCTGTCAGGACTGCTTTCAGTCGCTGCTGCAGGATGAGTGGACGCTGCTCTTCTGCCTGGACTGCTGCGTCAGTCGCTGGATATGCCGGGCATTCTCCAGGAACAGGTACCGTCATCACATTCTCTGGCTGAAGGGGTGTCCGGACTGCAGTAACACTTTCGAAGGACTTTATTTTACCGACCAGCAGATGATAATGAAGTCGTCATGCTGGGTGAACGGGAAGCATTACGCCATGGAAGCATGACGCGCCAAGTCCAATCGGGTGGGATCAGATTCAAAAAGTATTTCGCCTCTTAGCGTGTTAAAGCAGGCCCTGGTAATCTTCACCGGTATTATCTCTCCCGGCTCAAGCTTCCGGGGACAGGGGAAATTAACGATATGGTTGCTGTCGGTCCGGCCGCTGGTTTCATCACTACTGCGGCTGGGGCCCTCCACCATGACGTTCATGATGCTTCCCACATACTCCTGATTGCGTTTAAGGGTGATTTCCTTTTGCCTCTCCTGGAGGATGCTGAGTCTTCTGCTCTTTTCCTCTTCACCGATGTCATCTTGGAAGCTGCAGGAACGGGCAGGGGGGCGACTTGAGTATTTGAATGAGAAGGCAGAGTGGAATTGGACACTTTGCAGCAGATCCATGGTTTTCTGGAAGTCTTTCTCGGTTTCTCCGGGAAAACCTACGATCAGATCAGTGGTCAGGGCCAGACCGGAGCGGGCTTCCCTCAAGCCTGCCACTTTATCCAGATATGATTCGACAGTGTACTTGCGATTCATTTTCTGTAAAATCTTATCCGATCCTGACTGGACAGGTAAGTGAAAATGGGAACAGAGATTATCCAGGTCTTTGAAACACGTCATCAGGGCAGGGGAGAGGTCTTTGGGGTTTGAGGTGGTAAAACGCAGCCTTCTCAAACCTTCTATCCGGGCTACCTGCCGCAACAGTTCAGGGAAGGAGGTTCTATTGGCAACGGGCTGGTCGTTGCCGTATGAATTTACGTTCTGGCCCAGAAGCGTTATTTCCTTAACGCCCAGCTCGACGAGGTGCCTGGCCTCCTTCATGATATCTTCAACCTGGCGGCTTGACTCTCTGCCCCTGGTATAAGGGACGATACAGTAAGTGCAGTAATTGTTGCAACCCTGCATAATGGTGACAAACCGTTTGTGAGGGGATCCGTTTTTCAGATCTGGAAGAACCGAAGGAATAGTGAAATCAGTACTGAGATCGGTCGCCGTTACACTCCGTCTGTTCTTTTCCGCTTCTTTAAGCAGGCGGGGAAGGTCATATATACTCTGTGGTCCGATAACCACATCGACATGTGGCATTCTGGCGATCATCTTCCGACCTTCCTGTTGGGCGAGGCAGCCTGTCACTGCAATACGAAATCTGCTGTCCTCTCTCTTGCGGTGCCGCAGAGATCCAAGCAGGCTGTAAACCTTCTGTTCGGCCTTGGCTCTGATACTGCAGGTATTGATAATTAAGATATCAGCTGCCCCAATATCAGCTGTGGGAAGAAAGTTACTCTCCCTCATGAGCTGGTCCATGAGATCGGAGTCCTTTTCATTCATCTGGCAGCCAAAAGTTTCTATATAGAAATTAAGCATAAAGCAAAATCGGCTAAAAGGTGGATAATTCAGATACTAATGGATTAAGGTTTAGGTGTTTGATCAGCATAATTCCGGCTTGATTTCAGGAGCCAGGCTACTCAGAAGGCCAAACAGATCATCTCTCCATTCTGCGGGGTAGCGGGCAACCACAAGACCCTCTGCGGCATCTACAGTGGAGAGCAGGGCCATACCGTCATATGCCTCGAGGATGAATTTCAGATAATATATCTCTTTAGGAGAGATTCGTAAATATAGACTTTGCGTCTCCATGACCAGAACAGCTCGTCGGGCTCAGACCTTGAGTTCAGTATCCACATCGCCGAGCAGTTCACCATACCGGGCCAACCGCGGATAAACCGTTTCCTCCAGGAAATCTTCCGTCTGTTTCTCAG
>JBEPXR010000021.1:0-14547 GCA_041641775.1 Desulfobia sp.
ATGGATATACAAGGCAAAACAGCCATGGTTCTCGGCGGAATCAAGGGAATAGGCAAGGAGATAGGACTGGCTCTTGCCCGGAAAGGGGTCAGAGTCATTATGACCTGGTACGACTGGCCTGAAGCAGTGGAGGAGATGCGGGAAGAACTGGCTGCCATCAGTCCCGGACATCTTATTACACGGGTGGATCTCCGCCGTCCCCAGGAGATCAGGAGTCTTTTTGCCGAACTCAAGGAGAAGTACGACAACCTGAATATCCTGATAAACAATATAGAGCGGGGGGGAATGCCCGTCGTCCATGGGCCCTATACCCCGGAACAGTGGGACCTGGAAATGGAAACCACTTTGAAGGCCAAATGGTTTGTTTTCAATGAAGCTCTGCCCCTGCTCAAGGCGGGCGGAGAGGCAGCCGTGGTTGTTCTCTCTTCAATTTCCGGAATTGTCGGCCGCAGTGGCCCAGCCGGCCTGATTTTCAATGACGGGTACAGCGCTGCCAATCGGGCCGTCTCATCCTTTACGGAAACTTGGGCCCGTCAGGGCGCCCCGGAAGTGAGGGTTAACGAGATAATGCTCGGCTTTTTCGAAAGTCGCCACGCCGAAGGAACCAGGGGCTGGCCGCTGCTTCGGGAAGATGAGCGCCGGGCTGTTCTCGATCACACCCTGCTGGGCAGGACCGGCAAATACGAAGACATCGTCAAAACTGTTCTCTTCCTCATTGAGGATGCCCCCTTCATGACGGGCAGCGTAATAAAGCTGGACGGAGGCTATACCCTGGGAGGAGAGCATATACCCGACCTCCCTGAAGGTGTGGTCTGAAAGGGAACTGAAAGCGGAAGGTGACAATTATCTTCTGCAGCAACATCCTCCGGCTGGTACTTCATCATCTTCCTCTTCAGAAAGATTCTCCACGGCCCATTCAGGAATCTGCTGCATAATAACCCTTACCGCCTCCTTCTTGAGTTCATCACCTTTCAGTTCGGGTTTAGCCGCCCGGGCCTCTTCCAACACTTCTTCAGCATCATACCAGCAGAGTTCTCTTCCCTGTTTATCATAAACAGTTAAAATCCTCCTGTTGGGCTCATGGAGGTGTTCCTCTTCAACAATATTGCCAACAATTTCGTTCGCCTTTTCATAGGGGATAAACTGCATCTGTTCTTCAGTCATTTCGAAACTTCCTTTTATTATATTATGGTATATTCTGTAGTCCGGTGCAGGCACCTGTATTGGCGAGCTTATTGGATGATCTCTCCTGATCTCCACCCGCCCACACTACACGGCCCATCCTCCTCAGGCCAGGGAAATAGGCCAGAAAAACCGTTGATGCATATTCTGGGCGTACCTGTCCGTCATACTGGCAATAAAATCACAGACCCTTCTCTCATGAGAAACACTTTCGGCAAAGGAGCCGATCTCCTGTTTGAGGACGTCCGGATTATCGAGCAAGTGAAGGTAAAGCTCCCGTAATATCTTGGAAGCCTTGACAAATTCGTTGTGTACCCGGGGAGACCGATAGACGTTATGGTACAGGAACTGCCGCAATTCCTGCATGGCCCGACCGACCTCGTCCTCTACCCCGAAAACAAGCCCCTCCTCTCCGGTGCGGGTTCCGGCCAGGACCCCCTGTATCATGACAACATTCCGCCGGGAGTGATCACTGCCCAGCACATCCTGACAGATCGCGGGAATATCCTCTTCTCTCACCACCGAGCTGCGAATGGCATCATCCAGATCGTGGCTCAGATAGGCGATTATGTCAGCATAACGGACCAGGCAGCCTTCCGCAGTTATCGGCAGGTCATGTGTATTACTCGGGATCACCTCCCCATACCCTTTGGAATGCTTCATGATTCCGTCTCTGACCTCAAAAGTCAGATTAAGTCCCGAACCGTTGTTTTCCAGGGTTTCCACTACTCTGAGACTCTGCTTGTAGTGGGAGAACCCCCCGGAGAACAACTGGTCCAAAACCGTTTCCCCGGCATGACCAAAAGGGGTATGACCCAGATCATGGGCCAGGGCAATAGCCTCAACCAGGTCTTCATTAAGAGACAACGCCCTAGCCAGGGTCCGGGCTATTTCGGAAACTTCCAGAGTGTGAGTCAGCCTGGTCCGGCAGTGATCTCCGGTGGGAGACAGAAAAACCTGGGTCTTGTGTTTCAGACGCCTGAATGCCTTGGAATAGACAATCCTGTCACGGTCTCTTTGAAATGCGGTTCTGATGGAACAGGGGTCGACCTCCCGGTTCCGACCTCTGGATTCACTGCTAAGACAGGCATAAGGAGAGAGGTGAAGACGCTCTCTTTCTTCCGTCACTTCCCTTACTGATCGGGACATTCAGCAATTTACCTTGACCATTTGGGTTATTCAATTACTTCTTCACGGTCATTATTTTCCCTTTCCATCCTCTGGGTGGACGTCTGCAAAGAGAAACGGGATCCCGGTGTCAAACTCAGCCTTTGCGGGGCTCGACCTGCTGCTTCAGAAGACAGCAGGAAATACGGCCAAGCGGAAAACCCTCCTCACTATAATACAGGTTTCCCGGCTGAAGCAACTTATTCATAACACAGCCTTCCGGAATATCGAGTTTGAAAAAACGATCCTCAGTCAAACCTTCATTTTTGATTAATCTGTTTCCCTCGATCCGGTAGGCATTAACCGGATAGTCTTCACACAGCGGGCAAAGGTAAACTCGGCCGTTGGGAAAAATAAAATAGTTTTCCGCCGCCAGACCACCGCATTCAAATTCCTCTGCCAGGTCAAGAAATACTCTGGGATAAATGACCCTCAAACCCATTTCGGAAGCCTCCCGGGCTACCCGTGGAACCAGACTCAACCATTCTTCAGGAGCCAGTTGAAGAGTGTCTTTCTCCTCGGCGGATTTTCCCCGCAGCCCTATGACCTGGATAAAAAAGCGCTGTACTCCCAAGTCGGCAAGAAGATCTGGCATCTTGTCCAGAAAGTCGAGATTGCGACGGCTGACGGTATATATGACACTGACCTCAAAACCCCTTCTTACGGCACGTTCAATATTATGACTGCAGACACCAAAAGCACCTTTGCCCCGAATAGGATCATTGACTTCAGGGGAGGGACCGTCCAGACTGAAACTGAGCACTGCTTCTTCAGGTTCGATTCTGTCCAGGAGATCATGGAACAGATAGCCATTGGTATCAACGGTCACCGAGTGATATCCTATCCGGTTGGCGGTCTTGACCAGATCGGCCAGGTCCGGATGAAGAGTAGGTTCACCGCCGAGGAAAATGACATTCGTCTCCTTTCCGGGATCATGGAACAATTTGAGCCAATCTATAACAGTTTCCCTTGGCAGGGTTTCGCCACCGTGCTGCGCCCTGTTGATATAACAGTGGCTGCAGGAAAGATTGCATTTAGTCAGAATATGGAAGAAGACGTTGCGTTCGGCCCGCCTGAAATTGACGGTTCTGCTGTTCGGGTCGGGATTCACGGTTGTCGAGTCAGTGTTCTCTGGCTTCACTTCTGCTCCCTGGTGTACTGTGCCAGGTAGGTATCATTAAGATAGGAACAGTCCGGTAGATTGAAGAATTTCTTGAAAAGAGCAAGACTTTTTTCCCGCAGAACAAACGGGATGATTTCTATATCCAGATTTCTGTAAAGTGGAGCAAGCCGGGCGCGGTCCAGGTTCGAACCTCCTCCCATGGCATCCTCGTAACTGTAAACTACCGTTCCAACCTGGTTGATCAGCAGGGCTCCGAAACACATAAGGCAGGGTTCCAGAGTTGAATAGAAGGTAATCTTGGATAGATCGATCTCATGGTGGAGGGCGTCCAGTTGGCGGAGACCGTTAATTTCGGCGTGGTCCAGTTCATTTCTGGTCTGGAACCGGCTGTTTACTCTGCGACCCCGAGCGATAACCCTGTCATTATAGACGATGATACAGCCTACCGGAAATTCTCCCTGGTTCAGGGCCGTCCTGGCTTCCTTCAGGGCTATTTCCATAAAATGCTCGTGCCTCTCCCTGAAAGTCATGGTTCAAGTATCCATCGTCTGCTGCTCCCGGAAACCATAACAGAATCTTCAGCAGGCTCCAGGAATGCCGCCCAAAAATCTCCTGTCATCACACCTTATCCGTACTCTGTAAAAAAATATGATCAACCTGATCGAGTACCCCCGGACGGCTTCTGATGAGCAGTTCTGCCGCAGCACCCACGGCCCCTCTGGTCAACTTCAGGCAATTGGACTTCTGAGCCTTACGGTCATGCTTCACGTTTTTGGTCAGCACCCGGCAGCAGGTAGACTTGAACTCCTGGCGGAACCTGTCGTGCATTTCTTGGATGATCTTGTGAAATTCTTTTTTGGCAAGACCTTCGTCCAGATGAGGGCTGAGGAAAAGCCCCAAGGCGCTGACCGAAGCTGTCAGGGCTCCGCAGGTACAACCGGAACCTCCCATCCCGTGACAGAATCCGGCAGACAACTGCAGGGCTTTTTTGACTGGAAGTCCTCCCTGAAACCCTAAGTTCAGGGTTACCAAAGCCGCCTCTGAACAACAGAGGCCGTGTTTCTCAAAAAGATTACCGGCTCGCTCAAGAGTGAGCCGGTTAATCAGTTGGGCCTTATCATCTACGCTTTCTTGTGCCATCTCATTATCCAGTTTTCCGGGTCTTGTTCAAATTCACGATTCACGGCGCAACAAGAAGAAAATCCCTGATCAGTTAACCTGTTCCGCCTTGTTGAAAGTGAGCCCGTCCTGGCCTTCGATAAAGTCCACCTTAATCCGGTCGCCTTCCAAGAAGTATCCCTCCAGAATTTCCATAGCGAGTTCATCCTGAATATGCCTTTGAATGGCTCTCTTGAGAGGCCGGGCTCCAAAGGCCGGATCATACCCTACTTTGATTAAAAATTCACGGGCGGAATCCGTTAATTCTAGATCAAGCTTCTGATCCGCCAGACGCTCTTTCAGGTAACGAAGCTGTATATCGACGATCTTGCTCAGATGCTCCCTGCCCAACGCATGAAAGGTGATGATTTCATCCAGTCGATTAAGGAATTCGGGCTTGAAAGTCGAATAAAGAATGTCATTGAGCTCCTCTTTCAATTCCTCACTTCGTCCCACATGCTCCATAATCACTTGACTTCCCAGATTGGAGGTCATGATGAGTATGGTGTTCTTGAAGTCCACGGTCCGGCCCTGGCCGTCCGTCATCCGGCCGTCGTCCAGGATCTGGAGAAGCACATTGAACACATCGGTATGAGCCTTTTCTATTTCATCGAACAGAATAACCGAATAAGGCCGACGGCGCACCGACTCGGTCAGATAGCCCCCTTCTTCATATCCCACGTATCCAGGGGGAGCCCCGATAAGCCTGGCCACCGAATGTTTTTCCATAAATTCCGACATGTCCAACCGGATCATGGCCTTTTCACTGTCGAAGAGAAACTCCGCCAGAGTTCGGGCCAGCTCGGTTTTGCCTACCCCGGTGGGGCCTAGGAATAAGAAAGAACCCAAGGGGCGGTTAGGATCCTGCAGACCTGCCCTGGCTCTCCGCATGGTATTGGCTACCGCAGTTATAGCCTCCTCCTGGCCCACTACTCTCTCCGC
This sequence comes from Desulfobia sp., assembly GCA_041641775.1. Taxonomy (GTDB): domain Bacteria; phylum Desulfobacterota; class Desulfobulbia; order Desulfobulbales; family SURF-16; genus JAWLDV01. Next base: position 5,573 of record JBEPXR010000021.1, read on the forward strand.
AAGCTTGGCTTCAGCCCTGATCAGCTTTTCCTTTTCTCCTTCCAGAAGTTTGTCAACCGGTATTCCCGTCCACTTGGCAACCACGGTGGCGACATCACTGTCGGCCACCTCCTCCTGGAGCATGGTCTTATCCTGCTGGACTTCGGCCAGCCGCTTCTGCTCTTCCGCCAGTTTCTTATTCAATTCGGTTATCAACCCATAACGGATCTCGGCAACCTTACTCAGGTCCCCTCGGCGCTCGGCCTGCTGCTCTTCAGCTTTGGCTTCATCAATGTCGGCCTTGATACGCTGAATATTCTGGATAACGCCCCGTTCCAGATCCCACTGGGCCTTCATTGAATTGAGTTCCTGGTCAATCTCGGCTATTTCATGCTCCACGCTGTCGAGCCTCTCCCTGGAAGCCGGATCCTTTTCTTTTTTCAGGGCTTCCCGCTCGATCTCCAGTTTGGTCCGCTGCCGCTGCTTATCATCGATTTCAGTGGGCATGGAGTCTATTTCGATTCGAAGTTGGGAGGCGGCCTCATCGATCAGGTCAATGGCCTTATCCGGCAAAAACCTATCGGTGATATAGCGGTTGGAAAGTGTTACCGCCGCTACAGTGGCAGCATCCTGGATACGGACCCCATGATGAACCTCGTATTTCTCCTTGATACCCCGCAGAATAGCTATGGCGTCTTCAGACGAGGGTTCTTTGATCAGGACCTGCTGGAATCGTCTTTCCAGGGCGGCGTCCTTCTCGATTCTCCGGTATTCTTTAAGCGTCGTCGCTCCTATACAGCGCAACTCTCCCCTGGCCAGGGCCGGTTTCAGCATATTCGAGGCATCCATGGCACCTTCAGAGGCACCGGCGCCGACCAGGGTATGAATTTCGTCGATGAAGAGAACAATCTCCCCCTGTCTTTTTTCAATCTCTTTCAAAACGGCCTTGAGCCTGTCCTCGAATTCCCCGCGATACTTGGCACCGGCCACGAGGGCTCCAAGATCCAGGGCCATAACCTGCTTGTTCTTAAGCGAGGCCGGCACATCTCCCATGACGATCCGCTGGGCCAGACCTTCAACTATGGCGGTTTTACCCACTCCAGGTTCACCGATCAGAACAGGGTTGTTCTTCGTTCTTCTGGAGAGAACCTGGATGGTTCGCCGTATCTCCTCATCCCTTCCTATGACCGGATCGAGTTTCGATTGGCGGGCCAGATCCGTCAAATTTTTGGCATATTTTTCCAGGGCCTGGTATTTGTCTTCAGGATTCTGATCGGTTACCTGCTGGCTTCCTCGAATTGCCTGCATGGCCTGGTAAAAAGCATTCCTCTCCACCCCGTTTTCCTTGAGCAGATCAGCGGAGCGAGAACCGCTTTCATCAATGAGGGCAAGAAAGATGTGTTCCTGGCTTACATACTCATCCCCCATCTTGCTGGCTTCCTTAAATGCCTGATCCAGGATCTTTCTAAGTCTTCTTGAAGCGTACACTTCATTAAAGCCGCTGCCGCTGACCTGGGGGATATCATCCAGCAATCGCTCAGAACCTTCCTTCACTCTGGTCAGGTTCACCCCCATTTTTTTTAGAACGGGAGCGACAACGCCTCCCTCCTGATCAAGAATGGCGACAAGGAGATGTTCGGGGACTATTTCCTGATGGCCTTTGCTGTCAGCAAGACTCTGAGCCGCCTGGATCGCCTCCTGACTCTTCATCGTAAATTTATCAAATTGCATATTATTGCAGCCTCCATATTATTTGCATATCTGTTCAACCATCTATCAGCCCGGTCAGGGGTCGCACTGACAGCGAATTCCTCCCAGATCGGGGTCTCCGGAGATCAATACCGGAAAAATGATCGGTTCATGATACCGCCTGCACTTTGCAGCATATCAGCTTCCACCCACTGAGTACAAAGTGGTGGAAGTCCAACCGGGACTGAGACAGCACCTAATCCTGGAGATACGAAAAGCCGATACCAAGGAACCTGGAATCCGATGCCTGTCGTTCATATCAGGTAGTTATCGGCGACAGACTGTCCAGTAATGTCATGCGATACACGAATCAGAACACCGTGCCCCGGAAAGTCCCCATCATAAAAATGATAGAGAGTCACGGGGAGAAATCCGACTTTACGCCTGGATATACATCCGATTTGGTATGATTAAACTAATAAGGACGGGAAAGGAGACTGTCAAGTATATGACAGGTAATTGGAAGGAAAATACCGGTTTCGGAATGGCTGTTCCGAAACCGGCTGGGGTTTATTCACTAAAAACTTGGTTTCTGCCTCTTTTTTTAGCCTGATAGAGCCTCTCATCGGTAAGAGACAGCCAATCCTCTTTGGTCATGTCCTGTCGCCACTCAGAAAGGCCTATGCTCACCCCGAGCCGGGTTGAGTCATCTACCATTATGTCCAGATCGTACACCGCCTTGCAGAGTCTATCCGCAAGGACTCTGGCTGCTTTGACATCGGTATTGGGGAGCAGGAGCATAAATTCATCTCCGCCAATCCTGGCCAGAAGGTCGCTGCTTCTCACCAGTCCGGCAAAGGTTTCTGTTACCTTTTTCAGAACCCTGTCACCTTCGGCGTGTCCGTAAGCATCATTAATTGACTTGAAATGATCCAGGTCAAGGGCTATCAGGCTCAGGGGCTGACCGTAACGGCGAACCGAGGCCGTCAGGTACTCCAATCGTTCTTCAAAGACCCGCCGATTGGCCAGACCGGTAAGGGAATCCTTCTTGGCCGCCTCAAAAAGGTCTTCATAATCTAGAGCCCTGTCCACGGAATCCTTCAGGACCGAGAGGGACTCAACGATTAATTCCCTTTCTTCACTACCTATAACCTGATGATCGCGAAATACCAGAATCAGGCCGCTCAATTCAAGTGAACCCAGAAACCAGTTGTGAACATAATACCTGTCTTCATACCAGCTTTCCCTCCCTGAACTGTTGAAATTCCGGAAGAGCTTGTCCGCAATTTTCACCACTCTTGCTCGATCCGGACCATGACATGAACAGCTGAAATAATTCTTATTGCGTTCCAGATTGTTATAGCCCACCAGATCATGGGGTACGAGTGGCATGAGCCACACCGAAAATGTTTCAATGATGGAAGATAGGTCCGAAGAGGCAGCAAGCCTTGAGTACAGGTCGTTCAACAGGGCGAGCCTCTCGTTTCTCTTCCGGAAAGACTCAAGCTCGTCAATCATTCCGGACAGATCGAGAAAACCGTAATCGGAAGTGGAATTATGAGTTTTTATCCGGGGGACCATTGTATTCATTCTGGCTTTCCTTACACATTTTAGAAAGTTAAGAGACTTTACCCGGTATGAATGCTAATTTCATGCCAATGCAAGGCAACAAGACACCATTATCAGGGAAATGCCGTTGAAAGCCTTTTAGCGGCAGTTCGCAACCACCTATTATCAGGGGATACAGCTCTTCCTGCCTGGAAAAGGAGTAAAATTTGCCGGGTTGAGAAAATTTTGCCCAATCGGGGGATTGTACTTATCTCCGGATGAAGAAGGTCAATAAATTGACAAAAAACAACTCAACCAAGCTCTTTTTGGTTTCAACTGCAGTGAATGGAGTGAATACAAGGTGAAGAAGCAATGGAGGGCGGGACTAATAGCGAAGGCCGATTCGGTCGCGAACGAGTTCCAGGGTGGGGGCTGCTTTTTCTCTGGCTTTCAAGGCACCTTCTGCCAGAATATGCTTGAGGTGGGACGGATCCTTCATCAACCTGGCACGTTCTTCTCTGGCTTCGCGAAAATATTCCCAGAGGATGTCCACCAGCTCCAGCTTGAGATGACCATAGGCGGCACCGCCGTTTATGTACAGTTGGTGAACTTCTTTGAGCCGTTCCGCTGGCGCGAACAACTTAAAGATATTATAGAGGTTGCACTTATCCGGATCCTTGGGGACATCGACCGGAGCGGAGTCGGTGACAATACTCATTACCGCTTTTTTCAGGAAATCCGCATCGAGGAAGATACCAATAGTGTTACCATAAGATTTGGACATCTTCTGGCCGTCTACTCCCGGAACGGTGGCCAGATCTGCGCTGATCTCAGATTCAGGCAGAACAAAGGTATCACCATAGATATGATTAAACCGTCCGGCAATATCCCTGGCCACTTCAACGTGTTGCTTCTGGTCTTTGCCGACAGGCACGATGTTGGCTTGATATAAAAGAATATCAGCCGCCATCAGGACCGGGTAGGCAAAAAGACCATGGCTGGCCTCAATTCCCTTGGCAACTTTATCCTTAAACGAATGGCAGCGTTCGAGAAGGCCCATACTGGTGACAGTGGACAAAATCCAGGTCAGCTCGGTAACTTCCGGGACATCGGACTGCACCCAGAATATGCATTTTTGGGGATTCAGGCCCAGAGCCAGAAAATCGGCAGCTGCTTCCAGGGTATCCCGTGACAGAGATTCTTTATCATGGACCGTGGTCAGGGCATGGAAGTTGACGATAAAGGCATAGAGCTCCCCTCGCGCCATATTGGTGATCATGGGCTGCATCATACCGAGATAATTACCTATATGGAGCTGACCGGATGGCTGAATACCTGAGAGGATACGCATAGCTTCTGAGTTCTGAGTTCTGAGTTCTGAGTTCTGAGTTCTGAGTTCTGAGTTCTGAGTTCTGAGCTAAAAGCTCTGTATAGTACAATTCCGACCCTGTTCTGTAAACAAAAAAAGCCGGAAACCGTCCCTCAGGGACCGCTCCGGCTTTCTGCCTGCAAAGCTCTTCGTCTTCAGTTCAGTGGTGCCAGCTTAGAGCTTTCACCCTTAAACTTAAACGAGACTGTCAATTATTTGACCTCTTCGTAATCAGCATCTACAACATCTTCATCTTCACTCTTCCCGGCACTTTCACCGGATTCACCGGCTTCGCCGGCAGTTCCACCTGCCTGCTGTTGAGAGGCCTGGGAATACATGGCTTCAGCCACCTTGTGAGAAGCCTGAGACAATTCTTCAGTTGCAGCCTTGATGGCTTCAGCATCATCACCCTCCATGGTCTTTTTCAACTTTTCTATGGCTGCTTCAACTTTGGATTTGGTCTCACTGTCAACCTTGTCACCCACTTCTCTCAGACTCTTTTCAGCCGTGTAAAGCAGAGAATCTGCGTTATTCTTGGCCTCGATCAGCTCTTTGCGCTTTCTATCCTCATCGGCGTGCTTTTCAGCATCCTGCTGCATTTTCTCGATTTCTTCCTCGGAAAGACCACTGGAAGCCGTGATCCTGATGGACTGTTCCTTCCCGGTGCCCAGATCCTTGGCTGAAACATGCAGGATACCATTGGCATCCAGATCGAAAGTTACTTCAATCTGCGGCACTCCCCGGGGAGCGGGCGGAATATCAGTCAGCTCAAACCGACCGATGGTCTTGTTATCCGCCGCCATTTCCCTTTCACCCTGAACGACATGAATGGACACAGCTGGTTGGTTATCCGCAGCGGTAGAGAATGTCTGGCTCTTCTTGGTGGGAACCGTGGTATTTTTCTCAATCAGCTTGGTGGTTACTCCGCCCAGGGTCTCAATTCCCAAGGAAAGTGGTGTGACATCAAGCAAGAGCACATCCTTGACGTCACCCTGCAGCACACCACCTTGAATAGCCGCCCCGATGGCCACGACTTCGTCGGGATTGACCCCTTTATGAGGATCCTTGCCGAAGATCTCTTTTACCTTGGCCTGAACTTTGGGCATCCGGGTCATACCCCCGACCAGGATAACCTCGTCGATGTCCGAAGCAGAAAGACCTGCATCTTTCAGGGCAGTCTTGCACGGATCCGTCGTCCGCTCAATCAGATCATCCACCAGGGATTCCAATTTAGACCTGGTGAGCTTGATGTTCAAATGCTTGGGGCCGCTGGCATCAGCAGTGATGAAAGGCAGGTTGATATCCGTCTCCATGGTGGTGGAGAGCTCTTTCTTGGCCTTTTCTCCTTCCTCTTTCAATCTTTGCAGGGCCATCTTGTCCTGGCGTAAATCAATGCCCTGCTCGCGCTTAAACTCGTCTGCAAGCCAGTTGACGATCCTCATGTCAAAATCTTCACCACCGAGGAAGGTATCGCCGTTGGTTGATTTGACCTCAAAAACACCATCGCCTATCTCCAGGGTAGAGATGTCGAACGTCCCGCCTCCGAGATCGAAGACGGCGATTTTTTCATCCCCTTTCTTATCCAGTCCGTAAGCCAGGGAAGCTGCCGTCGGCTCGTTAATGATCCGCTGGACGTTCAAACCGGCAATCTTCCCGGCATCTTTGGTGGCCTGTCTCTGGTTATCGTTGAAGTAGGCCGGGACAGTGACGATGGCATCGGTAACTTCCTCGCCCAGATAATCCTCTGCTGTCTGTTTCATCTTGCCGAGAACCATGGCGGAGAGTTCCGCTGGCGTATACCTTTTTCCCTGCACTTCAATAACCGGAGAATTATCCTTCCCTTCCACAATGTTGAAGGGGCTGACCTCGATCGATTTTTTGACTTCCTGGTCTGAAAAATTACGGCCTATCAGGCGCTTCATGGCAAAGATGGTGTTAGTTGGGTTGGTTACCGCCTGACGCCTGGCAACCTGACCGACCATGCGCTCACCGCTGTCATTAAAAGCCACAACTGAAGGTGTTGTGTTGTTCCCTTCCGCGTTGGCAATGACCTTGGACTCCTTGCCCTCCATCACTGCAACGCAGGAATTCGTTGTTCCCAGATCAATACCTATAATTTTACCCATGATTCAACTCCTCTATTATCTATTTAAATAGTTTCTTCAAAACTGGTTCTCTGTTTTCTCAGTCATTCTTGGCCACTACGACCTTGGCCGGCCTCAGCAGCCGGTCTTTATACATATATCCCCTCTGAAATTCCCTGTAGACCATATTATGCTCCATCTCGGATGTTTCTTCCATGGTCAGGGCTTCATGGTGGTTGGGATCAAAAGGCACTCCCACACTTTCGATTGGGGTGACCTCAAATTTCTCCAGAGTGGTTAAAAGCCCCTTATAAGTTAATTCCACACCTTCGTAAAAATCCTTGATTTCAGGATTACTCTTTCCCTGCTCCAGAGCCCTTTCCAGATTATCCACTACGGGCAGCAGTTCCTTCAGGACATTTTCTTCAGCATATTTGAGGGCGGCAGCCCGATCCCGCTCCAGTCTTTTCTTATAATTTTCGAATTCAGCGGCCTGCCTTAACAGCCGATCTTTTTCAACAGCCAAGTCTTGTTTCAATTGCTCAATGACATCGGTTTCCTCGGCTTCAAATTCTTCTTCGGCCAACTCAGGCTCCAACAACTCTTCGGCCTCTACCGCCTCCGCCTCACCTTGTGCCTTTTTATCCTGTTTTTCTGCAAACTTACCTTTTTTTGACACCTGTCAGCCTCCATATATACGAAAAAAATAATATTCTTCTTCACTATCTCTCCCATGATTCCGATACGTTGAATAACCGGAATGAGCCAATCTCCAGGCTGAAGCTTCCTGGCAGGTTGGTTTTCCGTTACGGACATCAACAGGAGAAAGGAGTGCAACCGTAGCAGACATGGAATTCGCCATTCCTGGTTGCAAACTTTAGTATGCTGCTTCCCATCAGGTTAGCAGTTTCCGTCTCTGCTGTTTTGAAACGCCCTTCCTGTTTGGTTTGAAAAGTACACTAAGTACGCTTATTTTGAATGTCAAGACAGTGACAAATATTAGCCCATCATCTCCGTACTTTTATAAGTGACAGGCAATCCGACTTTCACAGAACGTAACCCGAAAGCAGTTAGACAGGAATTACAAACTATGGTCAAGCGAATACTTCTTTCTCTACTGTTAGTGCTCGGCTTTCCCCTGTTAATTACACCGGCTCTGGGAGACTTGTCTCCCGCTCTCAAAAAGCGAATCGGCACGCCTCCTTTCAAGGTGTTCCGGGAAATTCTGGCTACGAACCTAGTCAAAGAACCTGTCCTCCGACAGGAAGGGTCGGAAAAGCCTCCGTATCTGACCTGGCTGGCAGACTCTGACCCCAGGCTCAGTTCATCCGATGTCCTTCCAGGGGGAAAAAGGATGATTGCGGTACGCAATCCCGGAGGCCAACTGGCAGTCAGTCCCGGTTCTCTGAATTACGGAATCCATTTGCTCCATACTCCCGTCCTTTTGATAAGCGGGGTCTCGGACAGCAGACACATTAAATTTTATCTGCAGGGGTATGGCGATCTGGATCCCTTCCTGCGTCTGGACCTGGATCATCTCCATCCGGCCCTTGCCGGGGAAGCGGGAATAACCCTCGACCAGGAAAATCCGGAGGAAAAACTGCTGCGCCTGGTGGAGGCCAATGTCGACTATCAGGTCGAACAGGCCTTAAATAACTACCGGGAGAGAGTAAGAGAAGGCAGGCTCGTGGTCATCGGCTCGGTATTTGACACCACCAACCACTATGGGAGAGGCGACAACAAGCTTATCATTACCAATGTCAACGGCAGCAAAGGGGAAAAACTTGAAGAGATGCGGCTGGTAAGGCAACTCGCTCCAGACTTGCGCATCTATGTGGCGCCGCAGGAGTAAATAAAGCATCTCTTCTGCCCTGTCTGGGCAATCAACACCTGTCAGCTGCTAAACATCAGTTTGCCGGGCCGGGACTACGGAGGAAAAAGTAAATATACCCAACGTGATTCACCATGATCATTTGTTTCTTTCCCAAGGAAATCTGGGCAGTTTCCTTTTAGGACCAGCTTTATATGTTCCCCTGAAAGTACGCTCTCTGCTATGGCAAGCAGGGAGAATCTCCCGAAACCATTTCTTCAAACGAAGCCGATTCCAGTAAGTAAAAGGCGCCTTGGAGACTTTGGCCCTCCCGGCCATTGCTGCCTCCGGCTCAAACAGGAGATCGAGTATATGGATGGTTGGGGAGAAAGAGCCAAGATAGTTGGCGCAACCGGCACAGTAGGTCAGCATTCTGTCAGAGCCAGCTTCCTGTTTTCGCTTGAAACTCCAGGCTTTACCAAGCTCAGGGTTTATC
>JBEPXR010000022.1:0-14417 GCA_041641775.1 Desulfobia sp.
GAGGGGAGGTCATGACCGGCATGGGTTCACCGCGGTGCAGGAGCCTTACCAGGGGGGTATAGAGCCCCATGGCAAAGCAGCCGGCCAGAAAGATCAAATCTCCCCTGTTAAAGGAAAGAGCCGTTATCCGGTCGATATCACCTCGAAATATCACCCAGACGGCACCAAACATACAGAAAAGAAGGGCGACAAGTCTTCTGGCCCTCAGTCTTTCTCCGAGGAGTACGGCACCGTAAATGCCGGCCAGACCGGGAACCAGGGTGTAGATGACACTGGTGTTAAGAGAGGATGTGTAGCGCAGGGAGGTGAACATGCACCAGAAAAAGGTGGTGATGGCGAGACTGATTCCTGCATAACGGATCAGGTCTCTCCATCCGGGCGGTTTGAGTCCGTATTTTAAATGGATGTAGGGAGCAAAAAGCAATCCGGCGGCAACAAACCTGAGCAGAGTAAGGGCAGCTGGATCCAGGCCATGGGTAATGGCCTTGCCTACAACAAACGAGGTGGATACCAGGGCGGCGCAGATCACCATCAGGAGATGGACCGCAGGGGTTGGAAAGGTGGCCGCCATCAGGGTTTCAAATCGACCAGTGTGGCCCCCCAGCTTCCGGAGCCATGTCCTGCCAGGCGGTAGCCAGCCACATGTTCGTTTTTGTCGAGGAGGGAATGAACCAGGCGGCGCAGGGTGCCGGTGCCCTTGCCGTGGATGATTCTGACTTCAAAAATCCCCTTCTCATGGCAGAGATCAAGGTAATGGGGAACCAGTTCCTTGACCTCCCTGGGCTGGAAAGTATGAAGATCGAGAACTCCGTCTATGGGGACTTCGACTGCCCCTTCTTCCTCGTCATAATTATCCATATGCGCAATTAGCGATGAACTATTGGCAGTCAGCAGTTTAGGACATATTATTCTGAACCCACACCTGCAACCTACAACCTATAACTTACAACTTAAAAGTACAACGTACAACATACTAACGTATTTCTTTAAGCCTCCTGTGCCTTTCATCGAGCTTGGCCATAGTGGCGGCCAGGGAAGACTCTTTTTCCTTTTCCTTGAAGATGACTTCTTCCGGGGCGTTGGCCATAAATTTTTCATTTTCCAGTTTACCCCGGGCCTGCCTGAGCTGCTTGTCGGTCTTGACTTTCTCCTTTTCAATCTTGGCCAGTTCCTTGTCAACATCTATCAATCCTTCCAAAGGAACGAAAATTTCCATGTCTTCGGCAATGTACGAAGCGGAGCCTTTTGGTGCAGTGCCTTCTGTTAGAAGATCAAAATCGTCCACCCTGGCCAGTTCCCGGATAATCTGTACATGGCCTGAAAGGGTGTCGCGCTTCTGCTGTTCAGGGCAGATGACCTGTGCATTCAAAGGCTTGCCAGGGTGAATCTGCATTTCACTTCTGACGTTGCGGATGCCGCTGATCACGTTCATTATCAGAGAAGCCTTATTTTCAATCTCAGGAGAAGTCCATTCAGGCACGGCTTCGGGGTAGGGTGCGGTCATTATACTGCCCTCCTGACCAGGCAGGGCCTGCCAGAGTTCCTCCGTGATAAACGGGATAATCGGGTGCAGGAGTTTGAGAGTCTGGCGAAGAACATGAAGAAGCACTACTCTGGCCCTGTCTTTGTCTTTCGTGCTGTCGCCGTAAAGCTCGGGCTTGATCATTTCCAGGTACCAGTCGCAGAACTCACCCCAGACGAACTGGTACATGGCGGATGCGGCTTCGTTGAAGCGGAAAGAGGTGAACCCCTGGTGAACTTCTTCAACGGTCCGATTAAGCCGGCTCAGTATCCAGCGGTGGGGCAGACCCAGTTCGGACGAGTCAAGACGAGGGTCGGCAGGTCCGGTGTAGTCGTCCAGGTGCATCAGCGAAAAGCGGGCGGCATTCCAGATCTTGTTGATGAAATGACGGTATCCCTCGATCCTGTCTTCGGAGAGTCTGACATCCCTGCCCTGGGCGGCAAAAGCGATCATGGTAAAGCGCAGGGCATCGGCTCCGTACTTATCCATCAGCTCGATGGGGTCCATGACGTTGCCCTTGGACTTGCTCATCTTCTGGCCGCTGGCGTCCCGAACCAGGGCGTGGAGATAGACATCCCGAAAGGGCACGCCGTCCATGAAATGAATTCCCATCATCATCATCCGGCAGACCCAGAAAAAGAGAATGTCGAAACTGGTGATCAGAACGGAGGTGGGGTAGAAGAATTTAAGCTCTTCGGTGTCGCCGGGCCAGCCAAGCGTAGAAAAAGGCCAGAGGGCCGAGGAGAACCAGGTGTCCAGAACGTCGGTTTCCTGGATGAGTTGATGGCTCCCGCACTCAGGGCAGGAATCGGGATCGGATTCCGAGACCATGAGCCCGCCACACTTTTCGCAGGTCCAGGCCGGTATCTGGTGGCCCCACCAGATCTGCCTGGAGATGCACCAGTCCCGGATATTGTTCATCCATTCGTAGAAAGTGTTGTACCACCACTTGGGATGGATCCTGATCTCTTCGTTTCTGACCGCCTGAAGCGCCTTTTCGGCCAGAGGCTTGACCGAGACGAACCACTGGTCGCTCAAGGCCGGCTCCACCACGGTGCTGCAGCGGTAACAGTGGCCAACCCCGTGCTGATATTCTTCGATGCCGTCCAGGAGCCCGGCTTTTTCAAGATCTTCGACAATCTGTTTCCGGCAGGCGAAGCGGTCCAGTCCTGCGTACGGCCCGGCCTCAACGTTCATCCGGCCGTCGATGTCCATGACTTTGACCACTTTGAGATCGTGGCGCCGGCCGACTTCGAAATCATTGAGATCGTGGGCTGGAGTGATTTTCAGGGCCCCGGTTCCGAATTCCCGTTCAACATGCTGGTCAAAAACTATGGGAATTTCTTTTTCCAGCAGGGGCAGGACGACTTTTTCTCCCTGATAGCGGCTGTAGCGCTCATCATCGGGATGGACCGCCACTCCGGTGTCACCCAGCATGGTTTCAGGCCTGGTGGTCGCCACCACCAGGTAGTCGCTGCTGTCGGCCAGGGGATAGCGGATATGATAGAGCTTGCCGGCTGTTTCCTCGTGCTCCACCTCCAGATCGGCCAGAGCGGTATGGCAGCGGGGGCACCAGTTAATAATGTAATCCCCTTTGTAAATCAGGCCTTCTTTATAGAGTTTGACAAAGACAGTCCTTACCGCCCGGGACAATCCTTCGTCCATGGTGAATCTTTCCCGGTCCCAGTCGCACGAGCACCCCAGTCTCTTAAGCTGATTGATGATGGTTCCGCCGGAGGTGGACTTCCATTGCCAGACTTTTTCCAGGAAGGCTTCTCGACCCAGGTCCTGCCGCTTGAGGCTTTCTGCGGCCAACTGCTTTTCCACCACGTTCTGGGTGGCTATCCCGGCATGATCTGTTCCCGGCACCCAGAGGGTATTAAAGCCCATCATTCTTTTATAGCGTATAAGTACGTCCTGGAGGGTGTTGTTCAAGGCGTGTCCAACATGGAGAACGCCGGTGACGTTGGGGGGCGGAATAACCATGGAAAAAGAGGGGCGTTCCGGGTCCATGACGGCCTGGAAGTGTTTTCCCTCGAGCCAGCGCTCATTCCATTTCTTTTCTACTTCACTGAATTCATAAGCTTTGGCAAGCTTGGAACTGTTCTTGGTCATGATTGTAATCTATAATAAATAAGATGAGATTTGATGGAATTCTTCGGTCGTAATCGGAAAGATATCAGATAACATATTTTGTCCTGGTCTGGCAATATATTAAGCCGGGGAAGTATAGGTCGGTCTTATGCAAAAGGAGAGAAAATATGGGTGTTGCCGTGAAAAGAGTTTACGAAAAACCTGCGGGGGAGGACGGCTACAGGGTCCTGGTGGACAAGATCTGGCCGCGGGGAGTGGCGAAGGAGGAAGCGGAAGTTGACGAATGGTTGAAAGATATAGCGCCTTCCAGTGAACTGAGGAAGTGGTTTCATGAAGATCCAACTCGCTGGGCGGAATTTCGTAGACGCTATCTCTCCGAACTGAAGGAGTACCGTGAAGAACTTCGCAGGCTGGCCGAAAGAGCAAAGAAAGAACGGGTCACCCTGGTCTTTGGTTCAAAAGACAGAGAGCACAATAACGCGGTGGTGGTGAAACAGTATCTGAAAATGCTGGGGGCTGAGTAAAAGTGTCGGCTTCTACTGTCGGTTTTTCTCCTCTGGCGGCTGCTTCCCGAAGCCTTTATAAAAGCGCCACTCCTTGTTGACGATCAGCCGGGCGCCTTTGCGATATGCCACATAGGAGTATGTCCACTGGAAGAGAACGAAGAGCTTGTTTCTGAAACCGATAAGGTAATAGATATGGACGAAAAGCCAGGCCAGCCAGGCCAGGGAGCCGCTTAATTTTAATCTGCCCCTTTCCAGCACCGCTTTCTTCCTTCCGATGGTGGCAAGCTGACCCTTGTTGAAATATTCAAATGACTTTCTGGGCCTACCTTTTAATTCGCTGAGGATATTTTCAGCGATGAGTTTGCCCTGCTGCAGAGGGACCGGGGCAATGGCCGGCAATACCCCGTACTTCTCATCCTTGAAGTGGGCCTGGTCCCCACCCGCGAAAATATTGGGATATTTGGCCAGGCTGAGGTCCGCCTCGACAATGATTCTTCCCATCTCATCCAGTTGGCTGTTCAGTTGGCGGTTAAGGCTGCTCGCCTTTATCCCCGCAGCCCAGAGAACGGTTCCGGCCTGGATCCTTTCCTGGCCGATGGTTACTCCCTCCGAGTCGACGTCGGTTACCATCCGGCTCGTCCAGATCTGGACTCCCAGGCTTTCCAGGTCCCGGGCAGCTATGGCCGCCAGGGAAGGAGAGAAGGAAGACAGGATTCTCGGTCCCGCTTCGATCAGGATTATCCTGGCCATTCTCGGGTCAATATTGCGGAAATCCTTGGAGAAAACGAAGCGGCTCAGTTCACCTATCGCCCCGGCCAGCTCGACCCCCGTACTTCCGCCCCCTACGATTACAAAACTCAAATCTTTTACTTTCCTGTTGTCGTCTTTTTCCGCCTCGGCTTTTTCAAAGGATTCCAGAACTCTTCTCCGTATCTCGGTGGCCTGCTCGATGGTCTTGAGACCGGGGGCATATTCTTCCCACTGTTCATTGCCGAAATAGATGTGCTTTGCTCCCAGTCCCATGATCAGGTAGTCATAGGTGAAACTGCCTATGGAAGTGGCTACCGTGTTTGCCTCCGGATCTATTCCGGTAACTTCCGCCTTGTAGGTCTTGATATTTTTGTGCCTGTGAAAAATATTGCGGATCGGAGAGGCTATGTCGGCAGGGCTGAGTCCGGCCGAGGCCACCTGGTAGAGGAGAGGCTGGAAGAGGTAATAGTTCCTGCGATCCAGGATGGTTACCTGTATGTCTTTTTTATCTGCCAATTTTTTGGCGGCATTAAGGCCGAGAAAACCGCAGCCGATAATCATTACGTTTTTCATGGGAATTTACTGGTTCTGCTTGATTTTCGTCAGTGCGCTTAGCCCATCGTTGTCGACCAGGGAAAACCTGTTGGCGGCAAGATCCCGCCAGAGGGGGTTGTCCGGCCGGGTGGTCATTATTACCTGGCAGTGTGAAGCCAGTTTTTCAATGACTGGTGCGATCAGTTCCCTCTGCTCCAGGGAAATGGAAGCTCCCGGTTCGTCCAGCAGCAGTACGGTCTCGTTCAGGCTTTTGTCAGTGCTGAGTTTGAGGGTGATCAAGAGGCCTGCCAGCCAGATCAGGCCCGCGCCCCCATTTTCCATATTGAGTTTCGTTCCATCGGCTTCTTTGATCTCGAGCTCCGGCGAATCACCATCGTCGTTGAGGTGTAAGACAATGTCCGTTTCGTCAATAATAGTTTTGATCAATTCGCCCAGTTCCTTGAGCCCGGCTTCAGCCTCTTTCCGCCCAAGGAAGAGCGAGAGCATGCCGGGATCACTGGTGATCATTCTGGAATCGTTGAAATAGATAAAGACAGGAAGGTTGTCAGCGGTTACCTTTTTGGCGTGCTTGAAGCGGGCCGCCCGGTTGGTCTTAAACCGCGCCTGGTCGAGGCATTCTCTATCGTCTTCATCAAGAACAGATTCCACCTGGTCGAGCCAACCGTTCAGCCGGTCGGCCAACTCTTCTTTTATTCGCTTCGTGGGTTTGATCTCGGCAAATTCTTCATACTCACTCAGCAGTTGAGAGACGTCTCCCCGTTTTTTCAGTTGATCCTGAAGACACTCCAGATCGGGGGCTGCCTCCGACCAGCGGCTGGAGGAGGGGATTTCGACAAAGTTAATCCAGCGGGACCAGTCGAGCCGCCGCCCAACTTCAATACGATCGGTTTCAAAAAAGACCTGATCAATGGGAGTCAGCTTCCGGCGCAGCTGCTCATTGCAGATGAAAATGGCAAAGACGCCGGTTTTTTTCCCGGGGATAACCCGGCGGCGGTGTCCTGCTTTCTCCACTTCTTCGGGATAATCGCGGAAGGGCTCAAGGCCTTTTTCCCCCTCACCAGGGTTGATAGCCTGCAGTGTCCGGACCAGGGTGGTTTTTCCCAATCCTTCCTCACCCTCGATTATGGTCAGCTGTTTGAACATGGTATACCAGTCGCTATCTTTAATGCGCCGGTGTCCCACGGTTTTGGCCTGGAAAAGTTTCATGCCGGAATTACCTTGAAAATCTGTTTCTGTGTTACACCCGGGGGAGGCTGGTCGGCAGGCGTTCCCTGCCCTCCCGGACGGCTGCCAGGCGATCATTTCTGAAGGAGGATGTCGTGAGGCCGGTTCCAAAGTCAATGTTGTAAAGCCGGGCGGCGTTGAGGCCGAAAATGGTGTTTTTGGTGAAGCCATCGGCCTTTCCCAGAGGACTGAATCCGAATTTTTGCTGGAGATCCTCCGGGATTTCCAGTCTTCTCAGGGCCTCTATCTGCCACTGGGGAGAGCCGTACCAGACAGAATCGGTGCCCCACAGGACTTTATCCACTCCAAGGCCTTTAACCAGGGTCCCCATGAGAACGGCACAGTGGCGGGGATAAGTGATTGCCGAAGTGGCAAAGGCGGTTCCGAGTTCGGCATAAACGTTGGAAACGCCGTGTTCGGCCGGGATCCTGGCCAGATCGGTGACCCAGGGGATGTAGCCGGTTTTTTCGAATTCCTCCTGATAGCTCCGGGAAAAATCCTGAAGAGGTTTCAGGGCCGAGTGGTAGATGATGAAATTGAGTTCGGGCCAGTCCCTGGCCGCCTTTGGCAGATCGTCTATCCGGGCGTACTTCCAGGTATCGCTGAAGGAGTTCCTGTAGTCTTCGGGCAGCAGGCCCTTGTGAATGCAGACATTGCGGATGCCTGACTTGACCATTTTCTCGTAGGCGGGATATACCAGTTCCTCATCGTCCAGACGCCAGGGGTATTCGGAAGGACTCAGGGGGTCGCCTATGGTGTAGCCCTTCCAGCTGTCCGGCCGAAGCTCCTCGATGGCACGATCCATATCCTCAAGCCAGCCGGGCTGCCCCGGGGTAATGATGGAGTGGGCCAGCATCCGGCGGCTGCCGGCAATGCTGTTTATCATTTCCCTGGCTTCCACGATCTCATGGTTTTTCAGAAACCATTTCTCCGGATCATCCGACGGTGCCCCGGAAAGCAGGCCGATGTCCGTCTGGCTTTCCAGAAAGACCTCCCTGATAAAATTTTCGAATTTCAGTTTTTTCAAAGTGGCCTTTTCATCCTGGAGCTCTTTGTTCCAGTTGCGGGAATAGCGCCGAAGGCCGACCAGTCCCTGCCAGGCGTACTGGTCCCTGACGAAGTGCAGCTGGACGTCAAAGATGAACTGGTGGGCGAGTTTTCCGGCCATTTCAGCCGCGGCTTCCGGGTCTGAAGCCTCCGCCTCCATGACGTTGAAGATGGAGCCGTAAACCGTGTTCATGGCCAGAAAGGCGGCGGCCATCCCGCAGCTGCTCCGGAAAAACTGGCGTCGGTTGAGTCCCAGCTTCTTCCCTAGGCGATCGGCACTGCGCTCCATCTCTTTTTCGGTTTGTCTCTGCTCGCGGGTCTGGGGCAGGGGGGCGAATTCACCGTTGGAAAGACAGCGGGTCGGCAGAGGATATTTCAGCTTGCTGCTTGAAAACGGGTTGTCAGAAGCAGCTGTCTGGTCGGGCATCTTTTGTATTTTTTTACGCGAAGTCATTTTGCGTCTCCTCCAATTGAGTAAACTTCGGGAGCAATTTTTCCCTGTCACTGGGAAACCAGTAGGCGTTGAATCTGTAATCGCTGGGCGCAACCAGGTCCCCCGAAGAGAAACCGGCTGATTACATGGTATATGGTCGGGATCCAGTATTTAAGAGGAAATTTTGCACCGGATGATGATTGATAAGCCGACCTGTTCAGCTTCAATCTGAAGTGTCCGCGTAGTTTGCATCCAAACGTGCCAGTTTCTGCTTCATGTAGCCTGATTTGAGAATCTGCTCCAGGTTTTCCAGGTGTTCCGGCTTCATTCCCAACTGATCGGCCAGATTGCCCAGTCGGCTCGTTCGATCGTCGGGGCTTGCCCCCGATTCTTTGCTGACCAGGGTATTCAGATCCATAATGGTGCGTATTCCCATGGCGCGCAGCTGGGCCACTTTTTCCGGGGCATGGATTATCAGAATACTCTGGCCGATCCAGTCACGCAGCATTTCCCCGGTAAACGGTGTTTCACGTTCAAGATCGTCTGGATCCCAGGTAACCAGATTCTGCACATCGTCAACTCCGTTGTCGCGGAGCCGCAATGCTTTTTCATTGGTCAGACCCTGAATGGAGGTGAGAGGTATGGGTTCATAGGCGCTGGTTCTCATACCGAGATATTTGGTCATCTTTTCATCCAGATATTTGATAGCCCTCTCAGGAAAATACCCGATCAGGAAAAAAATCAGGGCAGACAGGATAATCGGCCAGTCTTCCATTAGGTAAAATGAGAGAATGAGGGCGATGCTGGCAGAGACCACAAAGCGGACGGTAAAGAAGAGAAAGGTTTTGGGATAGAGATCTGCGTGGTTGAACCGAACCAGGGTTTCCATCAGACAGAAGACGAGAGCTCCTAAAAATCCGAAGGTCAAAGCAACCATGGCCGGGATATAGTTTATCCGATGAGCCAGTGTGGCAAATTGCTGTTCCTCCGTGGGATTGTCATCAGATACTTGAGGGTCAGCGGTGAAGTAGGCGGAGTAAAACCTGGAGTAATCACTGATTTTTTCCTGGGACGCAGCGCTCGTTTCGGTTCCGGTGCCGCCTGTGTACTTTTCGGGATTGGCCAGAACGTCTCGTTCCTTCACCTCAAAGGATTTATAGATTTTGCCGTATTCATAAAAACCGGTGAACATTGATCCCTTATAGTGCAGTTTCTGGGGAACGCAAAGTGTAATGACAAATCCGAAGATGACGATCAGATGGAGCAGCAGGGCTGAACCGGTCCAGCTGAAAATATTCTGCTCCTCATGTTCTCCAGCGAGATAATGCCTTGCCAGGTAGTGCTTGCTGAAATACCTGAGGGCCAGAAAGGGAAAAAGTGAACCGATGATGATGCCGGGAGTCATCCCTTTGGTTGATAGCCATTTATTTTCACTGACGATGGACGAAGCGGCAAGCACGGAGATCAGGACGATATATCCATAGAGCAGACATTTGTAAAGGTTTCGAGTTGATTGTCCAGTCATACTGTCACCTCCAGGGAGATCATCCGTGTCTGCTGACCAGGGCGGGAAGCAGCCGGAGGGGATGCTTCTGATCTCAGCAAACTTATTGAATATTCTACGGCAACAGAAGAATTGCGAACAGAAAAAAGTGATCGTAATGAACAATATTTTTTCGGTCTGACAGTAAGTTGAACTTTTTCGGAGGATCGGCATCGGTAGAAAGTCGAATGTGGAGAAAGGCGCGGATGGGCTTGGTCAAACCCCGGAAGTGCTGCTATAATGAGACAGGAATCATCAGGTATTGGCAACTCCACGGGGAAATACATGGGCGGTAAACCGAAAGAATTCGATCCTTTTGAGGACAGATTGTCCCGGGACGTACGTAATCAGCTTTCCCACTCTTTTCGCAGGGCATTGAAGGAGGATGATTACACCCCGTTCCTGGAGACCGCTGAACGGTTTCGAAGTCTCGATCCGGGGGAAATATACGAAGAGTACATCCGTGAGCGCCTGGACCGCTACAGGAAAGCTCTGGAGACGATCAGGGCCGGAGGCATGAGCGATCCCTGGCAGCAGGGACTGGTGCTCTGGGATCTGCACTTATTCTTTGAGGTGCACGAAATTTTTGAAGAAGCCTGGCTCCGGTCCTCGGAGGCGGAGAAAAATATCTATCAGGCAATGGTCCGGGCAGCCGGCATGTATATCAAACTCAAATACGGCAATAGCAGGGGAGCCAGGAAAATGGCGGAAAAGGCGGCCGACGCCCTTGAGCGCCACCGGGACAGGTTGCCGGAAAATTTCGAGGTTGATCTTCTTCTGGATAAACTCAGGAGTCTGGATCCGGTCCCGCCCAAGCTGTTTCAGCTATAAGACCGATCAACTGGCTGATTCTTCAGAAAATTCGGCCTCGATCTCGTCAACCTTTTCCTGTATTTCCTCCCAGTAATCGTAGCTCCTGGCCAGTTTCCGGTTGACTGAGGAATACTCCTTGCTCTTTTCGGCGAAGCGCTGCTGGTCCTGGTATAGTTCAGGGTCTGCAAGGAGCTGTTCCAGTTCGCTTTTCAAGAACTCCAGCTCTTCAATTTCCTTTTCCGCCCTGGCGATTTTCTCCTGCCAGGGCTTCAGACGTCTGCTTTTTTCCTGGCGGATTCTGGCCTGTTCCTGCCGCTGTTTTTTCCCTTTTCCTCCAGTTTTGGTCAGGCCCTTATGGTTATCCACGGAGCTTTCCTGATGAGCGCTCTTTTCTTCGGCCTCTTTATTCCGCAGGTAGTCCTGGACCGTTCCTTCCAGAAGAGTCCCTTTGCCGTCTTTTATCTCCAGAACCCTGTTAATGAACTGATCCAGAAAATGCCGGTTGTGCGAGACCACCAGGACACTGCCGTCATATTCGGCAAGGGCTTCCTGAAGTATCTCCTGGGATGACATGTCAAGGTGGTTGGTAGGTTCGTCCATAATGAGGAGATTGGCAGGGGAGACGATAATCCTGGCCAGAGCCAGCCGGCTTTTCTCTCCCCCCGACAAGACACTCACCTTCTTCTCAACTTCCTGCCCCCGGAAGAGAAAGGCGCCGAGAAGAGAGCGCAGTTCGGTCTGGGTCTTGTCGTTGTGGCCCTGGCTCAAAGTCTCCAGCACCGTCAAGTTCTCAGGCAGTTCCAGGGCCTGGTGCTGGCCGAAATAGGCAGCTTTGACGTTGTGGCCGTACTTGGCCGTACCACTGTCCGGTGCTTCCTCCCCGGCAATAATCCGGGCCAGAGTGGACTTGCCCGCCCCGTTGACTCCGACGACAGCTATCTTTTCACCCCTTTGCATCTCAAGGTCAAGATTGCTGAATATGAGGTGATTGTCGTATTTCTTGCTGATAGATCTGACTTCGAGGACTATTTTGCCGCTGTGCGGAGCAGGAGGAAAGCGGAATCGGACCGTCTTTTCCGAAGAGTCCAGCTCGATTTTCTCCATTTTTTCGAGCTGTTTGATCCGGCTCTGGACAAGGCTTGCCTTGGTGGCCTTGGAACGGAAACGGTCGATGAAACGCTGGGTCTGTTCTATCTTGGCCTGTTGATTGGCATAGGCAGCTTTCTGGATTTCAAGGCGTTCCTCTCTTTGTTTAAGGTAACTGGTGTAATTGCCTTTGTAGACAGTGAGCCTGCCCAGGCTGAGTTCCCAGGTGGTTGTGGTCATATTGTCGAGAAAGCTCCGGTCATGGGAGATGATGACCAGGCCGCCGGTATAGGAGGAGAGGAAATCCTCCAGCCAGCGAAGTGATTCCAGATCAAGATGATTGGTCGGCTCATCCAGAAAGAGATAGGTGGGCGAGGCCAGCAGCTGCTTGGCCAGCATGAGACGCATGAGCCAGCCGCCGCTGAACTGGCCTGCCGGTCTGCTGAAGTCTTCTTCGCTGAAGCCGAGACCGACGAGGACTTTTTCGATCTCTGACTTCATCTGGTAAGCCCCGGAATGGTCGAGGATCTGCTGCAGTTCGCCCTGTCGGCGCAGCAGGTGGTCGACCTCCGGGTCACCGGCAGGAATCGCGCTCAAACTGTGGTGAATCTCCTCCAGTTCCTTTTTCAGGGAGAGAAGATCGGCAAAAGCGGTCTCCGCTTCCTGATAAAGAGTCCGGCTGCTTTTTATCCCGACGATTTCCTGAGGGAGGTAGCCGCAGCTCACTCCCCTTGCCCGGCTTATCACTCCCTGATCGGTCTCGGTTATTCCTGCCAGGATCTTCAGGAGAGTGGACTTGCCCGAGCCGTTGACTCCCACCAGACCGACGCGATCACCAGGCATGACTCGACAGGAGACGTCTCTGAAAAGATCTTTATCTCCGTGTTGTATAGTCAGGTTGTTGATGGTAATCATTGATTGACTGTGCTCGAGGGTTAGTTATGGGAACGTTGAAAAATTGCCCTAAGGCCCGATTACGGTGTCGCGGCAAAAAGAAAAATGCTCACATATACCTAATATGCTGCGCTTGTTATTTTCGCCGCTCCTTGTCCTCGAACCAGATGTTTAATTTTTCAAGGCACCCTTATGCTTTTATCGAAATCGAAAGTTTAACTGGTTCCGCCCAGGTTTCCATGACTGCGGAGGCTTGAATAAGAACCCGGTCACTTGTTGAAATTTACTGGGTAATACGGAGGATCAGCAGCTGAGTAGGACAAATATAATTTTATCATCAGTTGTAGGAGCCAGCCCCTGCGGGTTCAAAGTGGGATCGTTTGTTCGACTGGTATCTCAATCAATTCCCCGGGGCAGGTAGCTCTGAAATAAGCTGTCCACAAAAAAGGTTCCTTTATCCCTACTTAACTGGATATGCTGTATAATATAATCCGAATCAATGTTTGGGCAGTATTTAATAACTGCTGATCTCGATTGTGATTTCGATTTGGATTGGATTTGAGGTCGAAAATTCTTCAGCACCAGAGTAAAAATTAAGCATAAAAGGTTTTGAATGAAACATAAAGGAATGGTTTTCTCAACACAATACGAGGACTGGCACGAAAGTCTTTTCCCCCTCCTCGGCCGAACGGGCTTGGGTGATGAACTTGCAGGACTTGTGAATGAGGGAGATCCGGCCCGTCCAGTTCTGATCAAGTCCAATCTGGTCGAGGCCCTGCCTCCCCCCATAACAACCCCGGCAGCCCTCGTGGAGGCCCTGGTGGATTATATCCGGGAAAAAGCCCCCGGCTTCAGGATTATCATTGGCGAAGGTTGCGGCTCTCTGGCCTATGACACCTTTCACTGTTTTGATAAGCTGGATTACAACGGATTTGCCAGGCAAAAAGGTGTTGAATTGCTCGATTTGAACGAGGAAGAGTGTGCTGACTTGAAGAATCCGGAGTGCCGGAGGTGGCCCGAGATGGTTCTGCCCAAGGTTATCTTCGATGCTTTTATCATATCGGTTCCGGTTCTCAAGGCCCATTCCCTGGCCTCCGTCACCCTGACCATGAAAAACATGATGGGGGCGGCTCCTCCCAGCCACTACCAGAAAGGCGGGGGCTGGAAGAAGGCCTCTTTTCACAATGGGGTGCAGGAGGCGGTCCTCGATCTGAACCGCTACCGGACACCGGACTTTACCGTTCTCGATGCAACTGTGGGCATGGCCGAGGCTCACCTCTGGGGCCCCACCTGTTCACCACCGGTCAACATCCTGGCTGCCGCCTGGGACCCGGTGGCTATCGATGCCTATGGAACTGAACTTTTAAAGAGACGATGGCAAGAAATAGCCCACATCGCCGGAGCAGACGGTATATTGGGCAAAGCGGATTACTGCCTGGTCAATATCTGATGAACTGGGTTTAAGTAAGGGGTATCTGTTTTCCTGTCGTTAGCTCTTCTCATAAACTTGATAATTTATTAGGTCTGTCCGGATAATATCTGTTTAAACATGGAAAAGGCGCAACGAATTTATCCGGTGTCTTTACGGATTTCCGGAAAAATGAGATGAAAATAATGTACAGGTATTACAAACCAAGAGACAGTATCCCTTCAGCAAACCTGTTGTAATTAACCCCTCCTGCCAATTCATCTTTCCTCCTTGTCCATTCATCTTCCCTCAATAATATTTATTTGAAAACACTGCTGTCTCATAAAATCATGAATAAAGTCCAATAAATAAAGGCTCGGGGTCTCCTTTGATGTTATAATGTGTTGGCGAAAACGTAATAATAACAAAGGAGTCCGAGCCATGGCACATTATAACACAATCTTGAATCAGTTAACTGCAATTTTCTCGAGACATGAATTTGAATACCTTGCCAAGGATTACCATCGAGGTCAGAAATTCAG